>NZ_JADDYG010000133.1:31274-39016 GCF_015163535.1 Vibrio sp. OPT46
CTTGGTCGATGATGATCTCTAGGAAATCGTGAGAAACTATCCCTTTGTTAGAACCGATCGGCGCACCTAATGGCATGACTGCAGCACAGCCTACTTCTTCCAATCGTTTACACAGAACCGGGTCAGCATGACAATAAGGAAGGACAATGAAGCCTTCACGAACCAGTTGCTCAGCGGCTGCTAGTGTCTCAATTGGATCGGGCATCAAGTACTTCGGGTCTGGATGAATTTCTAGTTTTAACCAGTTAGTACCCAACGCTTCTCTCGCCAATTGTGCTGCAAACACAGCATCTTTAGCATTCTTTGCACCTGAGGTGTTCGGCAATAAGTTCACACCCGTTTGTACTAACGGCAACAAAATATCGTCTTGTTGGTCGTTCACATCCACACGCTTCAACGCCATGGTCGCAAGTTGAGAACCCGATACTTGAATCGCTTCTGCCATTAATCGGCTGTTGGCAAACTTCCCTGTTCCCGTGAACAGTCTTGATTCGAATTGTTTATCACCAATTTTAAGCATCGACTTTAACCCCCTGCGATCGCTTGAAACAAAGAGATGCTGTCTCCCTGTGAAAGAACTGTGCTAGCCCACTCACTGCGCGGCACAACATTGTTATTAATTGCAAAAACACAGCCCATTTCAGGCAGCGCAAGTTGACTAATGATTTGCTGTAGATTCGACTCACTGGCAACTTGATGTGACTGGTCATTGATGACAATAGTGATCACATCTAAGTCAGCAGCGGTCATTTGTGTTGTTTGTTGTTCTGATAACGTCATTGCTTCCAACTCTCTTAATTCTGGCCATTACTCATAAGCTAAATCTGAGCACACACTTGGCACTGTTTGTCTTTACTTATCGCGATGGTTTGCCATTGCAGCTTCAATCCATCGAACAGGTGTAACTTGGCAGTCTCGACATGAAACTTTCCCGTCGCCAGTTTTTGAATTGCCGCTATCGCTTGGTAGTTGCCAAGTGTGCCCACCACCGGACCGACGACACCGCTGTCACTGCACTTTTGAGTTTGTGGTAATTCGTCGAACGGATACAAACAGCGGTAACAGGCTTTACTCTGCGCTTCTTGTTCACTTGGTGTTTGGTAATCAAAGACTGCGAATTGCCCTTGCCAACCAACAGCTGCCGCCGAGATGAGCGGCGTATTTTGCTCGAAACAAACTCGGTTAATTAGCTGGCGCGTTGGCATGTTATCGGTGCAGTCGAGCACCACATCCGCTAGCATCACCTCAAGCTGCAGCTGTGCTTTGTCTAATCGCTTATTGAGAGCACGAATTTGAACCATAGAATTAAGTTCAGTCAGTTGCTTTACAGTCGCTTTTGTTTTCGCAACTTGTAGGTCTTGTTCACGATAAATGATCTGACGTTGTAGGTTACTGCTATCAACTTCATCGTCATCGACCACAACCAATTTACCAACACCCGCTGACGCCAAGTACAAGCTCGCTGCGCTCCCTAACCCACCACAACCGATGATCAGCACATGCGATTTACTCAAACGCTCTTGCCCACTTTCGGCAATTTCAGGCAGAGCGACTTGGCGCTGATAGCGAAGGAACTGCTTATCCGTGAGCATGCTCGCCTCTCTTGTTATGCGCCAATTCACTATTCTGATCAGTAAACGTTAGCTGTCTTTCCTTCATCAGTTGTGCGAAGAACTCGATGACGGACTGAGGTGATTCTGCCAACGTAATAGCTCGCACAACTGCCAAACTAGAAACACCTGCTTGCCAAACTTGGTCTGCATTAGATTGGTCAATGCCACCAATCGCGACCGTCGGAAAGCCAAGCACATAGTCACTACCTGCTTTGTCTTTTGCGGGACGGAAAGCAGCCTCTGTATTTGTATAAGGAATGCTATCAATCAGCTTTTGATATAGAGCCAAGCGCACCAAACCTTGTGGTTTCGATGGCATCTGTTTAGTGGTGGTTGGGAAAATATGCCCTAGCGCGATGTAACTAGGATGAATTTGTACGATGCGCAGTAGCTCATAATAACCATGAGTAGAAAGACCAAGACGAATGCCGGCTTTAGTTAGCTGAGCCAAATTCGATTCTTCTATGTCTTCTTGTCCTAGGTGGACGCCATAAGCGCCATGCTTGATTGCCAACTGCCAATAGTCATTGATGAACACTTGTGCTTGATACTGACGACCTAGCTCAATTGCTCGAATGATTTGTTGTTCTAAATCGGCTTGTTGTGGGTTCTTGATTCGCAGTTGAATAGTGTTGATGCCTAGTGGCAGTAGACGCTCAATCCAAGCAACATCATCAACGACTGGATAGAGCCCTAGACTTTGCTTAGTTAGAGTTGGAAAGCTAACGCTCTCACCTTGTGCAGACCAACCAACTTGAATACCTAGCCGGTTATCCTCTAGTACAGGTGTGGGGAAATCATCAAATTGGTCAGCCCACTGAGCGGATCGTCCCTCGTCAAGGTTGTCATTCAACAGTGTTTCACGTGAAACATTCGCTTGTTGAGTTAGCATTCCTCGAGCAAGTGTTAACGCATCTTCGATAGGAAAATCGAGTACTGTCAGCGTTACTATCCAAGCAAGGTGATGTTCAGGATCGAACATTGCGTTGAATTTGGACTTAACGGAAAGCGCTCTCACTTCGTTGTTAATTGGGTGACGCCAGATATCAAGCTGAAGCACTTTCTCCTTTTCATCGGATACCTGAGTATCAGCAATACCAATATAAATCGCTTTCGACGGTTGCTTAGCACACGCTTCTACCGACAAAGCAGAACGGTAATAGAGCACAAATGAACTCTCATGCTCAGAGTCATAATCATCAATGAGATCAGTCGTTATGTGTGTGGTCTGTTGGCCGCGAACAAGCTGAATAGATTGAGTTGGGCTCACACCCAACTCAATGTCTTCTATGCTAAAACCCTGTTCTTTCGCCAACAACAAACATTGCTGAACTAAACCTGTCAGTTCAATCAACGATGACGGAATAAGGATTTTGCTCATTAGTCACTTACCTCGGCATGTGCTGCTGGGTGGTATAGCTCGGAACCTGACTCTCTAAATTCTTGCGATTTCTGACGCATCCCTTCAAGAGGATCATCTAGCATTTTAATCGAGATAGCTTGGTCCGCAGCAACTTGCTCAGTGTCTTTCGCGTACTCTCGTACCTCTTGCGAAATCTTCATCGAGCAGAACTTTGGTCCGCACATCGAACAGAAGTGAGCAACTTTGCCGGACTCTTGAGGTAAGGTTTCATCATGGAAAGCGCGCGCGGTATCTGGGTCGAGTGACAAGTTGAATTGATCTTCCCAGCGGAACTCGAAGCGAGCTTTAGAAAGCGCATTATCACGAACTTGAGCACCTGGGTGCCCTTTCGCTAAATCAGCGGCGTGCGCAGCAAGCTTATAAGTGATCATACCTACTTTCACATCTTCTTTGTTTGGTAAGCCAAGATGCTCTTTAGGAGTGACGTAGCAAAGCATCGCACAGCCATACCAACCAATCATGGCAGCGCCGATGCCTGAAGTAATATGGTCGTAACCAGGAGCGACGTCTGTCGTCAGTGGGCCAAGGGTGTAGAATGGTGCTTCATGGCAGTGCTCCAGCTGCTCTTCCATGTTCTCTTTGATCATATGCATTGGAACATGGCCAGGACCTTCGATAATTACTTGTACGTCGTATTCCCACGCAATCTTGGTTAACTCACCAAGGGTACGAAGCTCTGCAAATTGCGCTTCGTCGTTAGCATCGGCCACCGAGCCAGGACGCAGACCATCACCGAGAGAAAGTGCCACATCATACTTAGCACAGATTTCACAGATCTCTCGGAAGTGGGTATATAAGAAGCTTTCTTGGTGATGCGCTAAACACCATTTCGCGATGATAGAACCACCACGAGAGACGATACCAGTAACGCGTTTTGCAGTCATTGGCACATAACGAAGTAGTAAACCGGCATGGATAGTAAAGTAGTCAACGCCCTGCTCTGCTTGCTCAATCAGGGTATCGCGCATCACTTCCCAGTTAAGGTTTTCAGCAACACCATTCACTTTCTCAAGCGCTTGGTACATTGGCACGGTACCGATCGGAACCGGACTGTTACGTAGAATCCACTCGCGAGTTTCGTGGATGTTACGTCCAGTAGAAAGATCCATTACGGTATCTCCACCCCAACGCGTTGCCCATACTAACTTTTCTACTTCTTCCTCAATCGAAGAAGTGACCGATGAGTTACCGATGTTGGCGTTCACTTTGACCAAAAAGTTACGTCCAATGATCATTGGTTCGGATTCTGGGTGGTTAATATTGGAAGGGATAATAGCGCGACCTTCGGCGACTTCTTTACGCACGAATTCGGCGGTAATATCTTTTGGTAGGTTCGCTCCGAAGCTTTGACCCGGATGCTGTTGATTCAGCACTTCATCGCGATACTTGGCACGCCCCATGTTTTCACGCAGCGCGATATATTCCATTTCTGGGGTAATAATACCTTTGCGAGCATAGTGCAATTGAGTCACACAATGGCCATCTTTGGCACGTCGAATACGTGGTAAATTACCGTAACGAAGATCGTCTAGTGTTTCGTCTTCTAAGCGTTCTTTGGTGTACACCGAGCTTACTTCATCAAGTAGCTCAGTATCGGCGCGCTCTTCAATCCACCCTTCTCTCAGCTTAGGTAAGCCATTATAGAGGTCTATGGTGTGCTCTGGATCTGTGTATACACCCGACGTATCGTAAACGCGTACTGGCTCATTAGGTTCGAATATAGGCGCTTCTTTTGTGCCTCCAATAAGGCTATCAGCGAGTGATATTTCACGCATTGGTACACGAATATCTGGACGTGAGCCTTCTACGTAGACTTTGCTTGAATTGGGGTACGGTTGTACCGAGAGTGTATCAATGAACTGTTTTGCTTCCAGTCTCGCTTGTTTGCGACTCGACATAGCATTTTTCCTTGCTTTGTTATACTAGATAAAAAGTAATTGGATAAAAATGCTTGGCGGATAGATGCGACAAGAGGAGTCAAATTAAGGCTAGTTAAAGCTTACGATATTTGCCTGTAACAACATTCGACTTTTGATAGGTCAACCAGAAAGAACTCCGGTGTGAATATCTTCTCTTGTTCCCTTCGCAGATTCTAATCTGATCAGGTTCAACGGATCCCGAATTAACGGTCTCAGCCTTATGGCACTCCGACAAGTGATGTCAGTATATAAAAACGGCTTGGTGAAACCAAGCCGACCTGTTCAATTTTTAACTACTTTGCTAGCTGCGCATCAATAATTGAAAGCCTATCCACGCCGCTGAAATACTTAACACTACATTCAACAATACGTTCAACCCCATCTTAAAGAAAGCGCCCTGCTGCATAAGCAACACATTATCCATCGAGAAGGTGGAAAACGTCGTTAGTGCCCCTAAAAAACCCAAGCCAATCACTTGTCGCCAAGGTTCCGTTGCCAAAAGTTCATTATCGAAAGCTGCTATCAATAAGCCCATCATAAATGAGCCAACAACGTTAACGGTTAACGTACCATATGGAAAACCACGCCCCAATAAAATGACACAAAGTTCAGAAATTAAGTAACGAGAACATGCACCAAATGCACCACCCAATGCAATAAAACCCAAAACGGATAGTTGTCCCATAATTCCCCCAGAAAAGTTAATGGCGACATTGTAATCAAATTTACGGCAATAGTGATTATACAATCTTAGAATTCAGCAAAGTATAGCGCTTAAAACTTATCAAGATTTTAAAAGTTACAGGAGTCACTTTACTTCGATGTAACCCATCAAACCCGTCTTCATATGTTCAATTACATGACAATGGTACATCCAACGCCCTGGGTTATCTGCAACAAATGCAGCTTTCGCACTGCCATTTTTTCCAAGTAAGACCGTATCGGTATGAAACGGTTCGTCGAGTTTTTTTCCATCTAACTCAAGAACCGTAAATGTGTGTCCATGAAGGTGAATAGGATGATGATATTGGGTGACGTTCTTTAGGTTGAAGATATAGGTTTTTCCCATCTCCAATGTTGAAAGGGGCGCTGGAATATTATCTTTGCTCATTCCCTCCCAAGCCCGTTTGTTCATCAGCCAGAATTTAGGTATCGCTTTGCCCGATTTATCAGCAGGAGTGATCGCGCCCTCCCACTCAAACACATAATCGATTTGCTCTGCATTTTTCAAATCGAGAGCTGGCACAGGGTTGAGAGGTAATAAAGGCAGTTTCTGGTTGCTCGGCAAGTCAGACTCAACAACGTCAAACTCGCACAAAGGGAATGGGAAGCGTCCTTTCATTTGACGCACATAAACACGTTTTCCAGCCTTTGGAGCAATCAATCCGATATCTAACCTCATTCCCGGACCAATTTTGTGCTGAGTGAGCTTATAAGGCGTTTTAACAGGGTTACCATCAATAGCAATAACCCAAGCCTCTGCGCCTTCTATAGCGATCGGGTAAGTAATGGTGTTATCGACATTAGCAATTCTTAATCGCGTGGTAGCATTCTGCTTCAGCGTATAAACAGGTTCATGCACACCATTGACGCTACTCCACTCTCCGGGAGTCCCCATACGAGCGCTCAAGCGCGGCACCATAAGGTTCTTCCACTGACCTTGTTTGTCTAAGTGCCAATGCTTTAGAACTATTTCCTGTTCTTCATCAAATAGAACAGTCTCAGCCTCTTCAACGATAATTAGCCCAACTAAGCCCATACCAAGTTGCTTAACGCTATTCATGTGGGGGTGATACCAAAACGTGCCTGCATCTGGCGGTGTAAATTCATAAACGAATGTTTCACCCGGCATGATAGGCGGCTGGCTTAAGAAAGGTACACCATCCATTTCAATAGGGATTCGCAAGCCATGCCAGTGGATTGTAGTCGGCTCTGAAAGCTTGTTAGTAAACCTAATTATAACTTTCTCGCCTTGGCGACAACGAATCGTAGGCGCTGGAATCGAACCATTAAATGCGAGTACGTCTGTGTTAAACCCAGGGATCAATTCTACAGTAGAAGGCTCTGCAGTGATATCGTATATATATTGCCTCTGCTTATTAGTGCTCCTAGATAGAGAACATGCAGGTAGAACGGTAAGCGCGGAGATTGCTAAGGATGATTGAAGAAAGCGTCGACGAGATATATCCATACATAGTTACTCATTAATCCAGATCGGTTGAGTTTAACTAAATATAAATAGTGATTCCCCTTTATTATTAAAATTTCGGGCCACTGATCATTACAGCTAACTGTAGTTTCGTTCGTTCAGTAGATTAAATGCTGCCAAAGTACAGCAGAAAGCCATACTTACGGGATAAGAGTAGAAATAAGCTGTAATAATGAGAAGAAACCAGATACAAAAAAGGCTCTGACCTAAGTCAGAGCCTGATATGTGGCAGGGGTGGAGAGATTCGAACTCCCAACACGCGGATTTGGAATCCGCTGCTCTGCCAATTGGAGCTACACCCCTATAGAATTTTCATATTCTAGATTTGACAAAACCTCGCATAAGCGAGGTTGTCGATATTAAGTGGCGGAGTGGACGGGACTCGAACCCGCGACCCCCGGCGTGACAGGCCGGTATTCTAACCAACTGAACTACCACTCCGCAGTGGTATCACTCGCTTTAATAAGCAAGTATCCAAAATTTAAAGCCTGGCGATGTCCTACTCTCACATGGGGAAGCCCCACACTACCATCGGCGCTATTTCGTTTCACTTCTGAGTTCGGCATGGAAATCAGGTG
>NZ_JADDYG010000134.1:0-322 GCF_015163535.1 Vibrio sp. OPT46
GCTGAAAACGGCCTCGTTTTTAGGGAAGTTTTACGGCCTAATATTTGAGGTGGTTAAAATTTAACTACACGTAAGGTGTGATGACGATCACTGAGTCTCTCCAATGAATCCATTTAAAAAGCCGCTTGCTGTACAAGCGGCTTTTTACTGTCTGGCATTTGGCTGACTTTTCGTAGCGGTATCATGAAAATGGGGTCTTTTGGGGCTAGTGAAACCCCTTCTAAACTTTTGACTTGGTCCAAACTTTCTAGTTGTTTGTATATTATGTAGTAGCGATTAATGCTTGTGACGTACCCAACCGTTGAGCTTAAACTTTTCCGCA
>NZ_JADDYG010000012.1:0-12679 GCF_015163535.1 Vibrio sp. OPT46
CACCAATCGCAATGGACGAAGGTCTACGTTTCGCGATCCGTGAAGGTGGCCGTACAGTAGGTGCTGGTGTTGTTGCTAAGATCTTCGACTAATTCATAGCGAATTAGCGATGCTTTCGGAAAATCTTGAATTAGATTTGACGAACCAGTAGCAAAAAGGGCATCATTTGATGCCCTTTTTCTGCACTCAACATTATTTTTGCTGTTTTCTTGTTCAGAAGTGGGTTGGGCGCAGAGCAAGATTAAGCAAAGAGGCTTAATCTTAAGAAGAGTACGCTGATTTTTTCAGCGATATGGAGTTTGCCCTGCAACAGCGGGGTTGTTGTCGTCTATATTAAGACTTGTAACAGGTTGGTTTTATGAAAGCAAATAATGCTGAAACTCCTGATAGCTCAAACGCAGCAGATACGTTTAAGTGGGTAGCCGCTTTCGTATTGGCAGCTGCCGCTGTTGTGGGTAATTACCTGTATGGTGAAATGTCTGTAGTGGTTCGTGCTGCAGGCGTTGTTGTTCTTATTGCAGCTGCCTTAGGCGTTGCAGCAACAACGACTAAAGGTAAAGCAGCGATCAGTTTTGCAAAAGAATCTCGTATGGAAGTACGTAAAGTTGTTTGGCCTACTCGCCAAGAAACCATGCAAACAACACTGATCGTTTTAGCTGTAAGTATTGTAATGGCTCTAGTGCTATGGGGTATTGACGGAATTATGGTTCGTCTAGTAGCTCTAGCAACTGGGGTATAGAGGGTTTTTATTCATGAGTGAAGCTCCAAAAAAACGCTGGTATGTGGTTCAAGCCTTCTCTGGATTTGAAGGTCGTGTAGCTCAATCTCTGCGCGAGCATATCAAAATGCACGGCATGGAAGAGCTATTCGGTGAAGTACTGGTTCCTACTGAAGAAGTAGTGGAAATGCGCGCGGGTCAGCGTCGCAAATCTGAGCGTAAGTTCTTCCCAGGTTACGTCCTTGTTCAGATGATTATGAACGATGAATCATGGCACCTAGTACGCAGTGTGCCGCGTGTCATGGGCTTCATTGGTGGTACCTCAGACCGTCCGGCACCTATCACGGATAAAGAGGCTGACGCGATTCTTAATCGTCTTGAGAAAGCGAGTGAAGCGCCTCGTCCGCGTACAATGTACGAAGCGGGTGAAGTGGTACGTGTTAACGAAGGTCCATTTGCTGACTTCAACGGTACTGTTGAAGAAGTGGATTACGAGAAGAGCCGCCTGAAAGTGTCTGTATCGATCTTTGGTCGTGCGACACCAGTTGAGCTTGAATTTGGTCAGGTTGAAAAGCTGGACTAAGACTCTTCGTTAAAGAGTATAAAAAATCACCTTTTTAGGGTTGTATAAGGCGCGGATTATGACTATAATTTCGCGCCTTTTTACTTCAAGTGAAGTAAAAAGTTTCTTACACAAACGGGGAGCTGATCCGCGATTAGCGTTTGTACCCAAACTTAGGAATTATCATGGCTAAGAAAGTTGAAGCTTACATCAAGCTACAAGTTGCTGCTGGTATGGCTAACCCTAGTCCACCAGTAGGTCCTGCACTAGGTCAACACGGTGTGAACATCATGGAATTCTGTAAAGCGTTCAACGCAAAAACAGAATCTATTGAGAAAGGTCTACCAACTCCAGTAGTTATCACAGTATACAGCGACCGTTCTTTCACGTTCGTAACTAAGACTCCACCTGCTGCTGTTCTTCTTAAGAAAGCTGCTGGCGTTAAGTCTGGTTCAGGTCGTCCAAACACTGAAAAAGTTGGTACTGTAACTGACGCTCAAATCCAAGAAATCGCAGAAACTAAAGCTGCTGATATGACTGGTGCTGACATCGAAGCGATGAAGCGTTCTATCGCTGGTACTGCTCGTTCAATGGGCCTAGTGGTAGAGGGTTAATAAGATGGCAAAACTAACTAAGCGCATGCGCGTAATCCGCGAAAAAGTTGACGTAACTAAAGAATACGAAATCAACGAAGCTGTTGCTCTTCTTCAAGAACTAGCGACTGCTAAATTCGTTGAGTCTGTAGACGTTGCTGTTAACCTTGGCATTGATGCTCGTAAATCTGACCAGAACGTACGTGGTGCAACTGTACTACCTCACGGTACTGGCCGCGAAATCCGCGTTGCAGTGTTCACTCAAGGTGCTAACGCTGAAGCAGCTAAAGAAGCTGGCGCAGACATCGTAGGTATGGAAGATCTTGCTGAGCAAGTTAAGAAAGGCGAAATGAACTTTGACGTAGTTGTTGCTTCTCCAGATGCAATGCGCGTTGTAGGTCAACTAGGTACTATCCTAGGTCCTCGCGGTCTTATGCCAAACCCTAAAGTTGGTACTGTAACTCCTAACGTTGCTGAAGCAGTTAAAAACGCTAAAGCTGGTCAGGTTCGTTACCGTAACGACAAAAACGGCATCATCCACACTACTATCGGTAAAGCAAACTTCTCTGCTGAGCAGATCAAAGAGAACCTAGAAGCACTTCTAGTTGCTCTGAAGAAAGCTAAGCCATCTTCAGCGAAAGGTACTTTCCTGAAGAAAGTAAGCATCTCTACTACTATGGGTGCTGGTGTTGCTGTTGATCAGGCTAGCCTGAACACTCAAGCATAATTTATTTGCTTAGGCGCAAAATTAGTGTATAATTTTGCGCCTAATATTTGTGGTTGGGGCTGAACTTTGGTTCTTTGAACTGTCTCCTAGTTCGAAATGAATTAAGACCCAGTCTCCGTCCAAGACCGTAGGTGTTTGTGTAAAAGCAAACTTAATTATCCTACGTAGATGGTGCCCGAACTGACAGAAAGCTCTATGTAATATAGTTAACTTTCTTCTGGGGAAGCACCTCAATAGCTCTCACTGTCGTGATGATAGTGAGTGGTGTAACGACAACCAGGAGTAAATCCAAGATGGCTTTAAACCTTCAAGACAAAAAAGCAATTGTTGCTGAAGTCAACGAAGCTGCCAGTGGTGCACTTTCTGCAGTTGTAGCTGATTCTCGTGGCGTTCAAGTTGGCGCGATGACTTCTCTACGTAAACAAGCTCGTGAAGCTGGCGTTTACATGAGAGTTGTTCGTAACACTCTTGCTCGTCGTGCGGTTGAAGGTACTGAGTACGAGTGTCTAACTGACACTTTCACTGGTCCTACTCTAATCGCATTCTCTAATGAGCACCCAGGTGCTGCAGCGCGTCTTTTCAAAGACTTCGCTAAAGAGAACAAAGATTTCGAGATCAAAGCTGCTGCATTTGAAGGCGCTTTAACTGACGCTGAAGTACTAGCAACACTACCAACTTACGACGAAGCAATTGCACGCCTAATGATGTGCATGAAAGAAGCTTCGGCTGGCAAGCTGGCGCGTACTATCGCAGCTATCCGCGATCAAAAACAAGAAGCAGCGGCATAAGCCTTGCTTTTTACTGGTTGCTTAATAAACTTATTGTTGACTTAAAAGAGAATTGTTATGTCTATTACTAACGAGCAAATCCTAGACGCAGTTGCAGAAATGTCTGTAATGCAAGTTGTTGAACTAATCGAAGCAATGGAAGAGAAATTCGGTGTTTCTGCTGCTGCTGCTGTTGTAGCTGGCGGCGCTGCTGCAGGCGAAGCTGCTGCTGAGCAAACTGAATTCGACGTAATCCTAGAAGCTGCTGGCGGTAACAAAGTTGCTGTAATCAAAGCAGTACGTGGCGCAACTGGCCTAGGTCTTAAAGAAGCTAAAGCTCTAGTAGACGGCGCTCCAGCACCTCTTAAAGAAGGTGTTGAGAAAGCAGAAGCTGAAGCTCTTAAAGCTCAGCTAGAAGAAGCTGGTGCAACTGTTGCTGTTAAGTAATTATTGCATAGTTTCTTAGCCTAACGGCTAATTGGCTGGTGGTTTTTTAACCACCGGCCTTTTTGCGCTGTAGGGTATAGGCGAATTTTCCCGCTGTTTAAGCGCCTGATATCCATACAAAAAACATTTCATTCTTACGAAATGAAATGTCACTACAGTAAACAGCTATATTAGTCACTGTCCCTTACCCCCCTTAAGTAACTAGGAGCGGGCGGACAGTTTGGGTCACTTATCAGCGAGCTGAGGAACCCCATGGTTTACTCTTATACCGAGAAAAAGCGCATCCGTAAGGACTTTGGTACTCGTCCACAAGTTTTGGACATTCCATACCTGCTATCGATCCAGCTCGATTCGTTCGACAAATTTATCGAACAGGATCCTGAAGGTCAATACGGTCTTGAAGCCGCTTTCCGTTCTGTATTCCCGATTCAGAGCTACAACGGCAATTCTGAGCTGCAATACGTTAGCTACCGTCTTGGTGAGCCAGTTTTTGACGTTAAAGAATGTCAAATCCGCGGTGTAACTTACTCAAAGCCACTACGTGTAAAACTACGCCTAGTTATCTTTGATAAAGACGCGCCAGCAGGTACTGTAAAAGACATTAAAGAACAAGAAGTCTACATGGGTGAAATTCCACTCATGACAGACAATGGTACCTTCGTAATCAACGGTACCGAGAGGGTTATCGTATCCCAGCTGCACCGAAGCCCAGGCGTGTTCTTCGACAGCGATAAGGGTAAGACCCACTCTTCAGGTAAAGTTTTATACAACGCACGTGTTATTCCTTACCGTGGTTCATGGCTTGATTTCGAGTTTGATCCTAAGGATAACTTGTACGTTCGTATCGACCGCCGTCGTAAGCTACCAGCATCGATCATCCTTCGAGCACTAGGTAAGTCGACAGAAGAAATCCTAGATATCTTCTTCGAGAAAGTGAACTTCGAAGTGAAAGACCAAACTCTATTGATGGAGTTGGTTCCTGATCGTCTACGTGGTGAAACTGCGTCATTCGACATCGAAGCAAATGGTAAAGTTTACGTTGAGCAGGGTCGTCGCGTAACAGCTCGTCATATCCGCCAACTAGAAAAAGATGGCGTTGATCACATCGAAGTACCAGTTGAGTACATCGTTGGTAAAGTTGCATCTAAAGATTACATCAATGAAGCAACTGGCGAGATCATTGTTAACGCTAACCAGGAAATCAGCCTGGAAGCATTAGCGAACCTATCTCAGGCAGGCCACAAAGCGCTAGAAGTTCTATTTACGAACGATCTAGACCACGGTCCATTCATGTCAGAAACATTACGTATCGACAGCACGGTTGATCGTATTTCTGCATTGGTAGAAATCTACCGCATGATGCGCCCTGGTGAGCCGCCAACAAAAGAAGCTGCAGAAGCTCTATTCGAAAGCCTATTCTTCTCTGAAGAGCGTTACGATCTATCGACTGTTGGTCGTATGAAGTTCAACAGCTCTATCGGCCGTGAAGATGCTCAAGAGCAAGGCACACTTGATGAAACTGATATCATCGAAGTGATGAAGAAGCTGATCGCGATCCGTAACGGTAAGGGCGAAGTGGACGATATCGACCACCTAGGCAACCGTCGTATCCGTTCTGTAGGCGAAATGGCTGAGAACCAGTTCCGTGTAGGTCTAGTACGTGTTGAGCGTGCAGTTAAAGAGCGTCTAAGCCTAGGCGATCTTGACGCAATCATGCCTCAAGACTTGATCAACGCGAAGCCAATTTCTGCGGCAGTTAAAGAATTCTTTGGCTCTTCACAGCTTTCACAGTTCATGGACCAAAACAACCCGCTATCAGAAGTAACGCACAAGCGTCGTATTTCTGCGTTGGGTCCTGGCGGTCTAACTCGTGAACGTGCTGGCTTCGAAGTACGTGACGTACACGTAACTCACTACGGTCGTCTATGTCCTATCGAAACGCCTGAAGGTCCAAACATCGGTCTGATCAACTCTCTATCTGCGTTTGCGCGTTGTAACGAGTACGGTTTCCTAGAGACACCATACCGTCGCGTTGTAGATGGCGTAGTAACAGACGAAGTAGATTACCTATCTGCAATCGAAGAAGGCCAATTCGTTATCGCACAGGCGAACGCTAAGCTAAACGAAGATGGTACTTTTGCAGATGAGCTGATCACAGCTCGTCAGAAAGGTGAATCTGGTCTACACCCTCGTGAGCACGCTCAGTACATGGACGTTGCGACAAACCAGGTTGTATCTATCGCTGCATCGCTTATCCCGTTCCTAGAACACGATGATGCGAACCGTGCATTGATGGGTGCGAACATGCAACGTCAGGCAGTTCCAACACTGAAAGCTGACAAACCGCTTGTTGGTACTGGTATTGAACGTAACGTAGCAGTTGACTCAGGTGTAACTGCAGTTGCTAAACGTGGTGGTGTAATCCAGTCAGTAGATGCTTCTCGTATCGTTGTTAAAGTTAACGAAGAAGAGCTAGTACCAGGTGAAGCTGGTATCGACATCTACAACCTGACTAAATACACACGTTCTAACCAGAACACATGTATTAACCAGCGCCCATGTGTGATGCCAGGTGAGCCTGTATCACGCGGTGACGTTCTTGCTGATGGTCCTTCAACAGACCTTGGTGAACTAGCGCTTGGTCAAAACATGCGTATCGCGTTCATGCCTTGGAACGGTTACAACTTCGAAGACTCGATCTTAGTATCTGAGCGCGTAGTTCAAGAAGACCGTTTCACGACTATCCACATCCAAGAACTGACTTGTGTGGCGCGTGATACTAAGCTTGGTTCTGAAGAGATCACAGCGGATATTCCAAACGTAGGTGAGTCTGCTCTGTCTAAACTAGACGAGTCAGGTATCGTTTACATCGGTGCTGAAGTTAAGGGTGGCGACATCCTAGTTGGTAAAGTTACACCTAAAGGTGAAACTCAGCTAACGCCTGAAGAGAAGCTACTACGTGCAATCTTCGGTGAAAAAGCATCTGACGTTAAAGATACTTCACTACGTGTACCTAACTCTGTATCAGGTACGATCATCGACGTTCAAGTCTTTACTCGCGATGGCGTAGAGAAAGACAAGCGTGCGCTTGAAATCGAACAGATGCAGCTTAAAGAAGCGAAGAAAGACCTAACTGAAGAATTCCAGATTCTTGAGGGCGGCCTTCTAAACCGTGTTAAAGCTGTATTGATTGAAGGCGGTTACTCTGAAGCGAAACTAGACACAACTGATCGTAAGAAGTGGCTAGAACTAACGCTAGAAGATGACGCACTACAAACTCAGCTTGAGCAACTTGCTGAGCAGTGGGATGAGCTAAAAGCTGACTTCGATAAGAAGTTCGAAACTAAGCGTCGTAAGATCACTCAAGGTGATGATTTAGCACCTGGCGTCCTGAAGATCGTTAAGGTTTACCTAGCGGTTAAACGTCGCATTCAGCCTGGTGATAAGATGGCGGGTCGTCACGGTAACAAGGGTGTAATCTCTAAGATCAACCCTGTTGAAGACATGCCATACGATGAGAAAGGTCAGCCTGTAGACATCGTACTTAACCCACTGGGTGTACCTTCGCGTATGAACATCGGTCAGATCCTAGAAGTACACTTAGGTCTGGCAGCGAAAGGTATCGGTGACAAGATCAACCAGATGGTTAAAGAGCAGCAAGAACTAGCGAAATTCCGCGAGTTCCTACAAAAAGTTTACGATCTAGGCGACACTCGCCAGAAAGTAGACATTGCTTCTCTATCTGATGATGAAGTACGTACTCTGATCAAGAACTTGCGTGGCGGTCTACCAATCGCGACTCCTGTATTTGATGGCGCTCCAGAAGAGTCAATCAAAGCACTTCTTGAGCTAGCAGATCTACCAACATCAGGTCAGTTAACACTGTTTGATGGTCGCACAGGTGATGCGTTTGAGCGTCCTGTAACTGTTGGTTACATGTACATGCTGAAACTGAACCACCTTGTTGATGACAAGATGCACGCTCGTTCAACTGGTTCGTACAGCCTAGTAACTCAGCAGCCACTAGGTGGTAAAGCTCAGTTCGGTGGTCAGCGTTTCGGTGAGATGGAAGTATGGGCACTAGAAGCATACGGTGCTGCTTACACGCTACAAGAAATGCTAACGGTTAAGTCGGATGACGTTAACGGCCGTACTAAGATGTACAAGAACATCGTAGACGGTAACCACAGCATGGAACCTGGCATGCCAGAATCGTTCAACGTACTGTTGAAAGAGATCCGCTCGCTAGGTATCAACATCGAGCTAGAAGACGAAGAGTAATCCTTTTCTCTCTTGATGAAAGTCGAGAGAATCAAAGCGATTATTTGGAAGAAGGTGCTCACTTTAGCAAGTGAGCTCCTTTTAACTCCTTACAGGAGCTGATTGTGAAAGACTTATTAAACTTTCTAAAAGCACAGCATAAGACCGAAGAATTTGATGCAATCAAAATCGGTCTATCTTCACCAGACATGATCCGTTCATGGTCTTTCGGTGAAGTTAAAAAACCTGAAACGATCAACTATCGTACGTTCAAACCTGAACGCGATGGTCTGTTCTGTGCGCGTATCTTTGGTCCAGTTAAAGACTACGAATGTCTTTGTGGTAAGTACAAGCGCCTGAAGCACCGTGGTGTTATCTGTGAGAAGTGTGGTGTAGAAGTTACACAAACTAAAGTTCGTCGTGACCGTATGGGCCACATTGAACTGGCTTCACCAGTAGCTCACATCTGGTTCCTAAAATCGCTACCGTCTCGTATCGGTCTACTAATGGATATCCCTCTACGTGATATCGAACGCGTTCTGTACTTCGAAATGTACGTAGTAACAGAGCCTGGTATGACTGATCTAGAAAAAGGTCAGATGCTTACTGAAGAAGAGTATCTAGATCGTCTAGAAGAGTGGGGCGACGAGTTCACTGCTAAGATGGGTGCGGAAGCTATCAAGGACCTACTAGGTTCTATGGATATGCACGCTGAAGCAGAACAAATGCGTGAAGAGTTAGAGACAACAAACTCTGAAACTAAGCGTAAGAAAGTAACTAAGCGTCTTAAGCTGGTAGAAGCGTTCATCGCATCGGGTAACAACCCTGAGTGGATGATCCTAACTGTACTTCCAGTACTTCCGCCAGATCTACGTCCTCTAGTACCTCTAGATGGCGGTCGCTTTGCGACTTCTGATCTTAACGATCTATACCGTCGTGTGATCAACCGTAACAACCGTTTGAAGCGTCTTCTAGAGCTAGCTGCTCCGGACATCATCGTACGTAACGAAAAACGTATGCTGCAAGAGTCTGTTGATGCGCTACTAGATAACGGTCGTCGTGGTCGTGCGATCACAGGTTCTAACAAGCGTCCTCTGAAATCTCTTGCTGATATGATCAAGGGTAAACAAGGTCGTTTCCGTCAGAACCTTCTAGGTAAACGTGTAGACTACTCTGGCCGTTCTGTAATCACAGTAGGTCCATACCTTCGTCTACACCAGTGTGGTCTTCCTAAGAAGATGGCACTTGAGCTATTCAAACCATTCATCTACAGCAAGCTAGAGACTCGTGGTCTTGCGACTACAATCAAAGCTGCTAAGAAAATGGTAGAGCGTGAAGAAGCGGTCGTTTGGGATATCCTAGACGAAGTAATCCGTGAACACCCAGTACTATTGAACCGTGCACCGACACTTCACCGTCTAGGTATCCAGGCGTTCGAACCAGTACTGATCGAAGGTAAAGCGATTCAGCTACACCCACTTGTTTGTGCAGCGTACAACGCGGACTTCGATGGTGACCAAATGGCGGTTCACGTACCTCTAACTCTAGAGGCACAGCTTGAAGCTCGTACTCTGATGATGTCGACAAACAACATTCTGTCGCCAGCGTCAGGTGATCCGATCATCGTACCTTCTCAGGACGTTGTATTGGGTCTGTACTACATGACTCGTGAAAAGATCAACGTGAAAGGTGAAGGCATGTACCTTTCTGGCCCAGAAGAGGCTGAGAAAGCATACCGCACTAAACAAGCTGAGCTTCACGCACGCGTTAAAGTACGTATTACAGAAACTGTTGTAGACGAAGATGGCAACAGCACTACAGAAACCAAGATGGTAGACACCACTGTTGGTCGTGCAATGCTATGGCAAATCGTGCCAGCTGGTCTACCGTACAGCATCGTTAACCAAAAGCTAGGTAAGAAGCAAATCTCTAACCTACTTAACGAGGCGTACCGTAAACTAGGTCTGAAAGACACAGTAATCTTCGCTGACCAAATCATGTACACAGGTTTCGCATACGCGGCACTTTCTGGTGTATCTGTTGGTATCGACGATATGGTTGTACCTGCAGCTAAGTACACTGAAATCGCAGAAGCGGAAGAAGAAGTACGTGAAATCCAGGAACAGTACCAATCAGGTCTTGTTACTGCGGGCGAACGCTACAACAAAGTTATCGATATCTGGGCATCGACCAACGACCGTGTTGCGAAAGCAATGATGGAAAACCTTTCATCTGAAACGGTAGTTAACCGTGACGGTGAAGAGGAACAGCAAGAGTCATTCAACAGCATCTATATGATGGCGGACTCGGGCGCTCGTGGTTCTGCAGCACAGATTCGTCAGCTTGCGGGTATGCGTGGTCTGATGGCGCGTCCAGATGGTTCAATCATCGAAACACCGATCACAGCGAACTTTAAAGAAGGTCTAAACGTACTTCAGTACTTTATCTCAACGCACGGTGCTCGTAAGGGTCTTGCGGATACGGCACTGAAAACAGCGAACTCGGGTTACCTAACTCGTCGTCTAGTAGACGTTGCTCAAGACGTTGTTGTAACTGAACATGACTGTGGCACTCACGAAGGTGTCGACATGATGCCTCACATCGAGGGTGGTGATGTTAAAGTTGCACTTTCTGAGCTTGCTCTTGGTCGTGTTGTTGCTGAAGACGTACTAAAACCTGGCACTGAAGACGTTCTTATTCCACGTAACACCCTGATCGATGAGAAGTGGTGTCAAATCATGGAAGAGAACTCAGTAGACAGCATGAAAGTGCGCTCTGTAGTAACGTGTGATTCTGACTTCGGTTGTTGTGCACAATGTTATGGTCGTGACCTAGCACGTGGTCACCTAGTGAACCAAGGTGAAGCAGTGGGTGTTATTGCTGCTCAGTCTATCGGTGAGCCAGGTACACAGCTAACGATGCGTACGTTCCACATCGGTGGTGCGGCATCGACAGCAGCGGCAGAGAACAGTGTTCAAGTTAAGAACAACGGTTCTATCAAGCTACACAACGCTAAATCTGTATTGGCTGATGACGGTAAGATCGTTATCACTTCTCGTGCGACAGAGTTAACTATCGTTGATGAGTTTGGTCGTACTAAAGAGAAGCACAAACTGCCTTACGGTACGCTACTAAGCAAAGGCGATGGTGATACAGTTCAAGCTGGCGAAACAGTTGCAAACTGGGAAGCGCACACACTACCTATCATTACTGAGGTAGCAGGTCGCATCCAGTTCGTAGATATGATCGACGGCGTAACAGTATCTCGTCAAACTGATGACCTAACTGGTCTATCTTCAAGCGAAGTAACTGACCCAGCAGCTCGCCCTTCAGCAGGTAAAGATATGCGTCCAGCTATCAAACTTGTTGACGAGCAAGGTAACGATGTAATGATCCCTGGTACTGATATGCCAGCTCACTACTTCCTACCTGGTAAAGCGATTGTGAACATCGAAGATGGCGCAGCAGTAGGTGTTGGTGCAACACTAGCACGTATTCCTCAGAAGTCTGGCGGTAACAAAGATATCACCGGTGGTCTTCCACGAGTTGCTGACCTATTTGAAGCACGTAAGCCGAAAGAGCCTGCAATCCTTGCTGAGCACACAGGTACTGTGAGCTTTGGTAAAGAGACTAAAGGTAAACGTCGCCTAGTGATCACACGTGAAAGCGGTGAAGCTTACGAAGAGATGATTCCTAAGCATCGTCAGTTGAACGTATTCGAAGGTGAAAAAGTTGAACGTGGTGACGTGATCGCAGATGGTCCAGAGTCTCCACATGACATCCTACGTCTACGTGGTGTACACGCGGTAACGCAGTACATTGCTAACGAAGTACAGGAAGTTTACCGTCTACAAGGCGTTAAGATTAACGATAAGCACATTGAAACTATCGTTCGTCAGATGCTGCGTAAGTGTACTATTACTCACTCTGGTGACTCTGAGTTCCTACCTGGTGAACAGATTGAGTACTCACAAGTTAAGATTGCTAACCGTAACCTAGAAGCTGAAGGCAAAGAGCCTGCACGTTTCGAACGTGAACTACTAGGTATTACTAAAGCATCTCTAGCGACTGAGTCGTTCATCTCTGCGGCATCGTTCCAGGAGACAACTCGCGTACTAACAGAAGCTGCGGTTTCTGGTAAGCGTGATGACCTACGTGGTCTGAAAGAGAACGTAATTGTTGGTCGTCTGATCCCAGCTGGTACTGGTTTCGCATACCACCAAGAGCGTCAAGCTAAACGTTCTGAAGCGCAAGATGGTCCTTCTGCTGAGCAAGCAACGGATAACCTAGCGGCACTTCTAAACGCTGGTTTCTCTTCTGAAGAGTAAGTCATATAACGAGTAATCGTTAAAAGCTTAAGAAAAAGGCACCTTCGGGTGCCTTTTTAGTTTTTATACTACTTTGTTCTTCCGGTGGGATTTTCGATAAAGCTAGAAACAAAAAAGACCGACGATGATCGTCAGTCTTTTCTCTCACTCTATTTCTAAATGTTTGCAAATACTAAGCCCCAGGTGGCATAGACAGGCTTTCTGCGATTTGCTGTATCAGATAGTCCTCGACTTCAAAGCGAGTCTCAAGAATTTCCCCAATGAGACACATATCAGA
>NZ_JADDYG010000012.1:12689-18030 GCF_015163535.1 Vibrio sp. OPT46
GAATGTTTGCAAATACTAAGCTCCAGGTGGCATAGACAGGCTTTCTGCGATTTGCTGTATCAGATAGTCCTCGACTTCAAAGCGAGTCTCAAGAATTTCCCCAATGAGACACATATCAGAATCGAAATCATTTAATTCATCATCTTCAGTCACTTCTGAGTACTTATCGTTAAAGTTCAATAATGGTTCAGTCGTTAGAACAATTTGACCATAGGTTTGATTGATCTCATTAGTCACGACAAAGCCGGTTGCTTTCCAACGGTCCATAACCATGTCATAAATTTTAAAGTGGCCTTCGGAGATGTAATCAACGAGGTGCTGACAGAAATCCTGCAGTTCGGAAGGAGATGGGAGTTCAATAACATTGGTTTTCGAACAAGGTTGCAGCGCTGCAAGCTTACAATATTCAACAATCAGGGATTGTCGTGTCTCTAACCAGTGATCAATGACATCACTTGAGCCACCCCACTGGTCTTGTGTTTGTTTGAATTTTCTTAGCATGACCATGCCCTCATGATCTGATCGCCCATCGGCGAACGTATCCTTTGCAAAGCAAAGTTAGTAAAGTTATTACAAACTCTTGTCCTTACTAGAATTTAGAGTGCACATTTACTTAACGATAAACTCTAGTATGAAATTAGATTGCCAGTAAAATGAACGAACTTCAAGCAAAGGGATGGTGTAATGTTAAGAAAAGGTGATGTTAACCGCGCGATAAATGCATACTGGTGTGTTGTTGCAGGAAGTGAAATTTGGCTGGTGGATGGTGCTGTGCCCTTCGGGTCTGCAGAGCAGTTATCACTGCCAGTAACGAGTGCAAGACCCATTGGTGAGTATTCTGGTTCGCCCGTCATGTGGCTTAACTTGGCCGATTTAGAGCATGATCTACCTTTAGCATCCCTGCGTGACTGCCTGCATTTTCCTGAGCCATTATTTATGTTGTTAAGTAAAGCTGTGCAATATGGGCACATGACGCAAAGTTTGCGCTTTTGTCCACAGTGCGGAGGAAGAAACTTTCTTAATAATAACCAGTTAGCCATGCAGTGTGGTGAATGTCGCACCCTTCATTATCCTAGAATATTTCCGTGTATTATCGTTGCTGTACGTAAAGAAAATCAGATCTTATTAGCCCAACATCCAAGGCATCGAAATGGTATGTATACGGTTATTGCGGGTTTTCTTGAAGTCGGTGAGACCTTAGAAGAGTGCGTGGCTCGAGAAATTCATGAAGAAACGGGAATTCTCGTTAAAAATATTCGTTACTTTGGCAGCCAGCCTTGGGCTTTCCCATCCAGTATGATGATGGGGTTTTTAGCTGACTATGAATCGGGAGAGTTAAGTCCAGACTACACTGAGCTGTCTGATGCACAATGGTTTGGTATCGACGAGATGCCGCCTGTTGCGCCTAAAGGAACGATTGCAAGAGCACTTATCGAGCAGACGCTGAAAGATATAGACACTAATTATCTGATAAATAGATAAAAAAAACCCTCCGAGAGGGAGGGGGTAAGTAAGATGTCGTTATGAGATGCTGAGTACTAAGTACTCAGTTTATAATTGTAGTTTTCGCTAGCGAACAAATTTTTAACACTGATACCGATTGGGTGCAAATTAAGCATTGATTTAAAAGTTAATAACTTGATCCAGGTTGCAAAGCACACAGCTATTGGACTTAAATCAGTGATAGAATACCCCCTTTCACAGAAAGCCTAACAGTTGGAATTACGGAATGACTGAATTAAAAAATGATCGTTATCTGCGTGCGCTTTTAAAAGAGCCGGTAGATTACACGCCAGTATGGATGATGCGCCAGGCAGGTCGTTACCTACCAGAATACAAAGCGACTCGTGCAGAAGCGGGTGATTTCATGTCTTTGTGTCGAAATGCAGAATTAGCATCCGAAGTGACACTTCAACCATTACGCCGTTTTCCTCTTGATGCCGCGATCTTATTCTCGGACATCTTAACGATTCCAGATGCAATGGGGCTTGGTTTACGTTTTGCTGCGGGTGAAGGACCTGTTTTTGATAACCCAATTACATGCAAAGCCGACGTGGAAAAAATTGGTTTGCCAGATCCTGAAGGTGAACTGCAATACGTAATGAACGCAGTACGCCAGATCCGTAAAGACCTGAAGGGTGAAGTGCCGCTGATTGGTTTTTCTGGTAGTCCTTGGACTCTTGCGACGTATATGATCGAAGGTGGTAGCTCTAAAGCGTTTACCAAGATCAAGAAGATGATGTACGCGGAACCACAAACTCTGCACCTACTTCTAGATAAGCTGGCAGACAGCGTTATCGAGTACTTAAACGCGCAAATTAAAGCGGGTGCGCAATCGGTAATGGTATTTGACACATGGGGTGGCGTACTAACGCCTCGTGATTACAATCTGTTCTCACTGCAATACATGCACAAGATTGTAGATGGTCTGATTCGTGAAAACGACGGTCGTCGCGTGCCAGTCACACTGTTTACTAAGAATGGCGGCATGTGGCTTGAGCAAATCGCAGCTACGGGCTGTGATGCGGTTGGTCTAGACTGGACAATCAACATTGCTGACGCGAAAGCACGTATCGGTGATAAAGTGGCGCTGCAAGGTAATATGGACCCATCAATGCTTTACGCTTCACCAGAGCGCATCCGCGAAGAAGTAGCGGATATCCTAGAAGGATTTGGTGATACGGGGACTGGTCATGTGTTCAACCTAGGTCACGGTATCCACTTGGATGTACCGCCAGAAAACGCGGGCGTATTTGTGGATGCGGTACACGAGTTATCTAAGCCATACCACAAGTAAGTTAGATTTTTTTGAAATCAAATGCCGGCATTCAGTGCCGGTATTTTTTTGCCTAAAATTCAGTTTTTCTATCTGAGACTCAAGGCTGTACAGCTCTAGTAGTATTTGGCCTACTATGATCTAATTACTACTCTAGCTGTACACTAGATGTTAAAGTTTAATATAAACAAATACTTATGATTTCGGGTTTTATGTTCTAATTTTCTTGTACAGATAAGCAAGCAATTAGATCATAGGTAACCTAAAGCATCGAGTGAATGCGTTTTTTAAGGTATGGCACGACGTCAGATTCAAACCAAGGATTCTTCTTTAACCACAATGTATTGCGTGGAGATGGGTGAGGGAGCGGGATAAAGTCCGGTTCCCAATCTTGCCATTGCTGAACGGTTTGCGTGAGCGTCTTTGGTTTGTTGGTGAGATAGTACTGCTGCGAGTACTGACCAATTAGTAGAGTGAGCTCTATATTGGGCAGCTGCTCAAGAATCTTTTTATGCCAAGTGGGCGCACATTCTTTACGAGGCGGTAAATCACCAGAGTTCCCTTTGCCTGGATAACAGAATCCCATTGGGACAATGGCAATTTTATTTGGGTCGTAGAAAACGTCTTTGTCGATATCGAGCCATTGGCGTAATCGATCACCACTTGGGTCATTCCAAGGTATCGAGGTTTTGTGTACACGTGTGCCAGGGGCCTGACCGATGATTAGGATGCGTGCCCCTTTTGCGGCTTGTACGACAGGGTTTGCGCCCAAAGGTAAATTATCCGCGCATATCTGGCAGGCCCTCACTTGTTGCAATAGCTCGTCTAACGACATTCTCAGTAACCCTTTTCGAAATCCACTTGATAATTTAATGAAAACCCATCGCGCCAGCGTAGATAGTTGTCAGCAAAAATCTCGATGACTTGCTCGGGAAAACTCAGCGCAGCAATGTGTGGAGTGATGGTGACTTGCGGTAGTTTCCAAAACGGATGCTCTACCGATAACGGTTCTTGCTCAAACACATCTAAGAAGGCGTGTTCTACCCAACGGTTTTTCAGAGCGAAGAGCAACCCTGTCTCATCCAGTACGTCGCCACGACCTACGTTAAATAATAACGCCTGATTTAGTTGGCTGAGCGTTTGACGATTAAGTAACTGTCGCGTCTCAGGTGTACTTGGTAGAGTATTCACAACGATGTCGGCTTGCTCAAATGCCTTACTTAGTTCATTGATATGAAAGGTCTGATGAAACTCGCCGCCTGAAGTCGGGATACCTGTGCGGTTAATACCGATAGTTTTTATCCCCATTGCTTTAGCGGCGTTGCCCAGATAGCCCCCAATGCTACCGGTACCAAGAATTACCATGGTTTTACTTTGTAATGACGTGTATAGGTGAGGCTGCCATTGTTTGTTTTGTTGTTGCTGGTGGTATCGGGCAAAGTGGCGATAATGGGCAATACTGTAACCCAAAACATATTCAGCAATCAGTGGACCAAAGATGCCTCGAACGTTAGTTAGAGTATAGTCCTGACGAAAGCTAGGGGATGTTAAGGCGTTGACACCAGCAAACGTGGATTGCACCCATTCAAGCTGTGAAAATTCGTCTAAGCTTTGTGATAGTAAGGGTGGATCCGCTAGTACGATCTGAGCAGCTTCTGGTTGGTCGGTGAGGCAAAGATCGGGCAGATTTTTCTCTGCCAGTAACGTTTTGTAGGTGTCGCGATGCTCTGAGAGCAGGAAAATCTGATTTGAATGCGGCATTAACTTTTTTCCCTGTGATGAATCAAGTACACTTTCGCTGTTTTTTTCTTCAATGATTGAGTGACTATGCTTAAGAATCCTCTTCAGGTTCGTTTAGAAAAACTAGAACCTTGGCAACAAATTACCTTTATGGCGTGTCTGTGTGAACGCATGTATCCAAACTATGCG
The DNA here is from genome assembly GCF_015163535.1 of Vibrio sp. OPT46. Lineage (NCBI taxonomy): Bacteria > Pseudomonadati > Pseudomonadota > Gammaproteobacteria > Vibrionales > Vibrionaceae > Vibrio > Vibrio sp. OPT46. The sequence continues at coordinate 17,395 of NZ_JADDYG010000012.1, forward strand.
ATGTTTTGTGAGAATACAGAATTTGCTGACCCGCGTGCTTACCGAGCGATTCTTGATAGTGTATGGGAAATTTTGACAGTTAAGAACGCGAAAATTAACTTCGAACGTCAATTGGAGAAGTTAGAAGAGTTGTTCCCAAGTGCGGATGAGTTCGATTTTTACGGCGTTTACCCAGCGATGGACGCGTGTCAGGGTTTGTCTACGTTACTGCATGGTCTATTGGACCGCGATTACCTTTTCGATTCAATGCTTAAAGTGAGTCAACAGTCGGTACAAACCGTTGCTGATCTAGAGCAAGCACAAGGCGCAGAGCCAATCACTAACGACAACCAGAAAGAAAACGAAGCCGTATGTGAAGAGTGGGACGTCCAGTGGGCTATCTTCCGTCCGCTGCGTGAAGCGGTAGAACGTGACATCAGCTTGATTAAAGATTTGCGTGAAGAGCTACGTGAAGAAGGTGTGAGCAACATCGGTATTGCACTTTAATTGTTGAATAAATAGAAAAAGGCATCCTAACTGGATGCCTTTTTTGTTTGTGCTGTGCCGTCCTAAATAAGGTTGACACTTTCCACCCCCAAAATTGGAGAGTGTTATGAAATCAACAACTAAAAGAACTCAGCGCGATTACTCCCTCGC
>NZ_JADDYG010000135.1:0-729 GCF_015163535.1 Vibrio sp. OPT46
TTGGATTATCATCAACGAGTGCCCACACAGATTGATAGGTTCTTATTTTTAAAGAGCTTTTCTAACATTTTCAGCAACTTAGTTGCTCGTCGTTAGGGGTGCGTATCTTACTTCACACCGTGAGAGAGTCAAGCATTTTTTTCAAATTTCTTTTCTCTCAATTCCGACTCGCTGTGTGACTTTCGTCTCACTCCGTGTCGGTGGATGCGCAGTATAGGGAGTTGAGAAATTAGTACAAGCGTTTTTTGCAAAAAAAACCTCAACCGAACAAATAACGAGCATTCTGCATAGATACTCAACGATCTTGTCTAATATTTCGGGTTGCAGAGGATCTTTTCATGATGAAACACCTGACTTCTGCATTAAAAGATCGCCGATTTCTTTGTGATTTTGATTGCTGATCTTATCTCTCTTGGTTCTTTTTTCTCTTTCTATCTATATAAAGACGAAAAAAGAGCAGAACGATGACGAACTGCTCTTTTGGTCTTTGCTTTTTATTTGGGGTACTTCAGGTGAAGTCTTGGAAAAGTGTTTCTTCTATATATAGAAGAAAAGATCAGAGCATCCTTGCCCTTCTCTTTACGACAGATTAGTTAGGGGTATATCTAAATGTCGTTATTGTTCGATGACGCATTGAGCTCGTAAGAGTGGAGCATGCTTGCATTCCCAATGGCGTCATCTTCGAGAGGAACTTAGTTCTTCAATACTTTTACGGTGTAGCTACCATCT
>NZ_JADDYG010000136.1:0-913 GCF_015163535.1 Vibrio sp. OPT46
ATATTTAGGAGTAAAACTAACAGTATGTTGACAATAAATAAATTTAACTTAATAAATATTTATTGATGAATTTATTAATGGTTCATGTCGTGAATGTGGTGATTATTTTACGTGTAAATTAAACTCAGAGCCCCTATTTTTATTTTTGCGGTATTACTTCTCTATTTTTATTGTGCTGACTGTTCCCTAACAAACAGAGGCAAATCCAGCGATAAAGTGTCCGTGATGGAAACTCTGAGTCATTTGTATTTCCATTGCATCCCAACGTTGGTAGTTCGAATCAGCAAGAGAACTATCGTTTTAAACCCACATGACACACTCCTCTCGGTCTTACCTGTGTTATGTGGGTATTTTTTATTTAACTTGTCACTTAACTCCTCTTTAAATTCAATCATCAAAATGACCATAATGAAATTTAAATGGATGGCATATTGAATAAGCTTAGATTTTACTGGTTTGTTGGTATTTAAAAGTTTTGTTTATAATACTTATAACTTGAATTTCTATATTAAAAATGATCTTTTTTATATTTATTGAATGATAAAGTTTTGAAGTGACTATAATATCTCGGATTTTTCACGTTAGTGAAGTTATTCCTTCAGTATCTTGACGTTAATTTACCTATCTTTACGTCTCGTACCCTGTACGGCTAAGACAAATAGCAGTATAAAATCAAAACGATTATTTACTTCACTCCTGCTATGAAACTCAATAAAAAATGGCTCGTTTTGTGTGGCCTACTTGCTATTGGTGCTGGTGGTTATCATTATCTGCAACGTCCAGAACCCATTTCTCCTTACGCGACAGAAGTCGTTCGCAAAGGCAATATCGAAAAGGCGGTATTAGCCAACGGCATGTTGCAAGCGTCCAAATTGGTGAATGTAGGTGCGCAAGTATCTGGGCAAATTCAACG
>NZ_JADDYG010000137.1:0-263 GCF_015163535.1 Vibrio sp. OPT46
TTCCGACAGTGGAAGAACTTTATAGGACACACAAATACCTAAAGTGAATACTAGTTATCACGGCAATAAGCAGTAAGCATGCCATTAACTTTCTTCTGCAAAATCAGCTAGGTAGGATGATAGTAGTGTATGCCGATACAATTTTTTATTTATCGAGCCAAAAAGTTGGGTATAAATCCAAGAAGTTGGTCGGTGTTGGCTGTGGTCTTTGTGTACGGTCGCTGTTTAGCTGAAGCGATACATATGGTGTTTTTACCCGTGAA
>NZ_JADDYG010000138.1:0-343 GCF_015163535.1 Vibrio sp. OPT46
TGATGGGTAATAAGTCACGAGCACTATTGAGGAGCGCTCGAAAAAGCGCAACAAATGCTTCCATGCCTATCCTCCTTGATTGTGCAAACTGATTACGCCATTCCAATGAGCGATAACTTCTAGTCTGGCATAGATTTCACTCTTCTACCGTGAATGCACTAGCGCCATCTATAACATTTAGTTACATATTTTCTAATATGTGAAGTTAATAGTATCTCTGCCAGCTTGTCACTATCCCAGAAATAATGGTGTTGAGATGATCAAGCTAAGCACAAAACGACTATAATGTTCTAATACGTGTACATTCAAAGAGATAACATGAAGATATTACTCACAGGTGGCA
>NZ_JADDYG010000139.1:0-3479 GCF_015163535.1 Vibrio sp. OPT46
TTACTTACCCTAGATATCAAAACATCACTATAATCACCAATTTTATGTGCAATAAGAGTGTCATCAATAACATTATTAAGCCTAATCGCTAAATCTACATTGCTTTCTAATAAATTTTCTACATTGTTACTTGACGATATTTCAAAATCAACTTTTGGATATCGTTCTTGTAAGTCTTTAAGAACAGAACCAAAAATAGAAGAGGCTATAGAGTTGGGCATTGTGATTTTAAACTTTCCATCAATGCATTCACTCAACGAGCTAGCTCTGTAATTTAACTCGTGCAAACTCTCTAACGTCTTGATAGCAAGCTCTCTAATGCTTTCGCCATGATCAGTTAAAACGAGTTTCCTTGTTGTCCTGTGGACGAGTGTTACACCAAGTTGTTTTTCTAATGCTGCTAGCTGCCTGCTGACTTGAGCTTTCGACTTTCCAAGTTCTTTTGATGCCTCTGTAAGAGAGAGGTGTTTACAAATGGCTGCAAAGCAGATCAACTCATTGTTCATCAATTCCATGATTGTTACCTTTTTGCAACTCTGAGTCACGTTGTCTTTTAACTGGTGGGAAAGTATAACTTGCTTCATCGGAGGGGGACAATGATATTTAAAAGCCGCCATGAAATAAAGGCAGACTACTATCTTAATAAAATCATATTGAATATTAAGTTAAACCGATATCCTGAAGAAATTAACTCAATCGGATTAAATATAGAAAATAAAGATTTAAAAATAAAGAATTTGTCTCGTGAAATTACTAAGTTGGATTCGGGTGATTTAATTGTTGATTGTGCATCATTGATAATGACTCATTACATATCGAAAAAAGTAATAATAAAAGTTGAAATTGATTTTTTAAATTATAAAGTTAAACGTGTAAGGATATTAAAATATGAAGACTGCAATACAAAATTCGAAAAGATCTGTTTATCAGAAAGATACATTGTATAGAATAATAAATAATATTAGTACTTTGTATACCAAATCACTAGTAAAATTATTTGGTGAAGAGTTGAGAATCCATCATTGCAAACATAAGATTAATGTAAGAACCACTAACGAGTTGAGTGAACATATGAAGAAAGATCTAGGTATAGATTGAAAAGTAGAGAGTTTACATCTGTTAGATTCCTTGTTCCTATAAAGATAATCTAGTACTTACACGTTAGGGTTAAGCAAACGCGTATCCATGTTGACTCATATTGAATGAGCAAGATGCAAAACCAACGTGCATGGTGTCGGACGTAACCAAAGATACAGTTCAAGTGGTCGCTGTGGTGGAATCGAAGTTCATGGCCCATACAAGACAGCTGATGAAGCCTGCAAGGTCGCAAAAGCCAAATACGGGGTAAGCAAGCTGACATCGCCACTGCTAATCTTTTAACCCTGGAGTGCGTATTATATGTGTTATGTTAAATTGTATGTCGTCGTACGCTAAATGCTGTCTGAGTATGCTCCTATTCCCCTGCAGATTTTAAATTTAAGGGCCTTACTGTGAGCATTAAACATAATCGTTATTTACCATAAAATAGCTAATATCGATCTATCAATCTACGATTGCTTGCCCTTCAATTAGCAACTTATAAAAAATGGCGTCTATTTCTTTAGACGCCATTTTTGTTTACTGGAAATATTAAATTAGCCACCGGCTAATTTGACTGTCATGCCTTTCTTTTCAAGATGTGCCTTGATCTTGTCTCTAGCATCACCTTGAATCTCGATATTGCCATCTTTTACAGAGCCACCACAGCCACAGACTTTTTTGAGTTCTGCCGCTAATAACTTTAAAGGTGCATCATCCAAGTCTAAACCTGTAACAATGCATACGCCTTTACCTTTACGGCCTTTCGTTTGGCGCTGAATCCGAACAACACCATCGCCTTTAGGGCGAGATACTTTTTCTTCTTCCGGTTTAATTCGACCGGTTTCTGTTGAATATACCAGAGTCATTCTATTGTTTCTTTTGTTGTTGAGCTTGCATCGCTTTTTGCTTTGCAACCAAATAAGCTTCGATATGGCGTTGAATAGCGGCTTTACTGCCCTTAATCAGTTTACCATTAAACATACAGTACCAAGAGTTAGGTTGGCCTGTATCGTTTTGAATAGTATAGCCGTTAAAGACCTCTGATTTTGCAACACCAGTTTGCTGCACTCTTTGCCCGAGTGAAGCAAACTCTTTGGGATCAATAATCGATGCGGTGTCACACCACCAATCAATGCTTTTCTTTACCGCCGTCAAACTGCCCTGTAAAACGTGGTTCTTGATTTTAACCTTCCAAACACTGCCATCTGATCCGACTGACTGCAGGTTAAAACCTCTATAATTTGAAATCGCCATACCACTGAGTCATCTGTTTAATGCGTTGATATAATCATAATTGCTACTGAGCAATATTCAAATACGGCTTGAATAATCCTTGCTCTAGAAAACAACTTGTATCATAAAACGCGTCTCGATAACGTTAATCACTTTGCACTGTTTATACAATCTTCCAAGAACTCATGAAATTTGTGCCCGTTGTTTTGAAGCATTTTAGGGAACATTGAGATCGGAGTCATTCCTGGAAATGTGTTTACTTCGTTTAAGTAAATCTCATCATCTTCCGTTAGGAAAAAGTCGATACGAGATAAATGACGAAGATTCATTTGTTTAAATACCGTCTCTGACGCGTGTTGGATGGAATCTAATTGTACTTGAGTTAGATTCTTCGCCTCAACTTCTGTGAGCGAGTGACTTGAACTGCTGTACTTTTCATCGTACGAGTAAAAAGCACCATCAGGCGCGATGACCTCGCCTGGCTTAGTGATATGTAGTTGGCCATTCATCTCATATGCAGCAACTTCAAGTTCTCGAGGTTTTACTGCTTTCTCAACCAACACTTGGTCAGAAAACCCAAAAGCATCATTTACTGCATTAGAAAGCTTGTCTTTTCCTGTGACACTGTAACAGCCAACGGAAGAGCCTTGGCGAGCGGCTTTAACAAAAACTTTTCCCCACTTTTCAAAGGCTTTATGAGCTTGAACGTGAGCTTCTTCATCGTTTCGCGTTAAGAATAAGTATGGCGTATTGGGTATGCCGATAGCGTCGTACCAAAGCTTAGATGTGATTTTATTGAAACTATTGCTACTCGCTTCTGGCCCGCAGCCAAGATAAGGAATACCTGCGATTTCAAACAGAGATTGAATGTCGCCTGTTTCGCCAGGAAAACCATGTATACAAGGCACGATGAAATCAATGGTTTGATTAGATTCACTTGAGCACAACTGCTTGGTATTGAGGTCCAAGTAAACCAACTCACCTTGGTTGGTCATCCAACCTTCGTTTTTTATTTCTACGCGTGTAACGTGAACGTCTTCAATAAGATTTAGTTGTTGTTCGACAAAATTTGCAGACAATAATGAAATCTCGTGCTCAGAAGAGCCACCGCCGCATAGTAAAAGAATATTTTTAATCATGAATCCATCTTTCCGTGACCTACAAAA
>NZ_JADDYG010000139.1:3489-16011 GCF_015163535.1 Vibrio sp. OPT46
ATCCAGGTAAACCAACTCACCTTGGTTGGCCATCCAACCTTCGTTTTTTATTTCTACGCGTGTAACGTGAACGTCTTCAATAAGATTTAGTTGTTGTTCGACAAAGTTTGCAGACAATAATGAAATCTCGTGCTCAGAAGAGCCACCGCCGCATAGTAAAAGAATATTTTTAATCATGAATCCATCTTTCCGTGACCTACAAAAGATACTATTTATTATGATAAACCTTTGAAGTGTGACGTACAGTAATTTTAATGTGAGGAATGTTGTTCGAATAGGATTTGAGCAAATAAATAAGGGAGCTATTCGCTCCCTTATTTTATGTGTTAATTTAATTTGTTAAGCGTTGGGTAAGCTGAGTTTTTGATCGCATCAATGCTTTTAACAAATGGCCTTAACTGCTGAAATTGAGCTGGCAAAGTCGAAATCGCTTGCTTGGCTTCTGCGCTTGTTGCGTAGTCTCCGTATAAAACTGAGAACCACTTAGTACCGTTTACAACTTTGTAGTTTTCCCAAATTGGCTGACCGTTCTGTGGCAGCTTATTTGCAAACTGATCGACTTTAGCTTGGCTACCCACAGCTGCGACTTGAATGGTATAGCCGAATCGTTGAATGCCAGCTTGCTTTTTACTTGGTGGTACGATCTTAACTGGCTTCGCCTGCTCTTTTGGCGTTAGCTTGACTACTTTCTTTTCTTCAGGCTTTGCCGTCATTTTCACAACAGTTGGTTGTATGTCTTTTTCTACTACAGCGTTTTCAGACGCCATAATTGGTTTAGAGATACGATCTGATTTGTAGTCCTCTCGGTAACTTTCTGAGGTCACATCCGTGATGTAAGTTTCAGATGCACAAGCAGAAAGCAGAACTGACAAGCCGATGATTGCGATTTTTTTCATGAAGTAACAAATGCTCTGGATAAATATTACGATAAATCATGCCGATAGCAGGGCCGTTTATCAAGCATCAAATACAATAATCTGTGATTTTGATGTGATGAATAACACAAACTCCATAAGCATCGTACACATTTTCTGCAATGTCTGGTCTGAAGATGTTTTATCAGTAAATTATTCGTTTATGATTGATATGAAACCGAGAAGCCAACGTGACTTACAAACGGCTAGGAGTCAGCATGAATAAACTACATAAACTCTTTAAACCCAACTCTGTGGCCGTTATTGGGGCATCTCAAAAAGCATTGCGAGCAGGACATGTTGTGATGCGCAACCTTCTACAAAGTGGATTTGGTGGCGCGATTATGCCAGTAACGCCGCGATATAAAGCCGTATCTGGCGTGATCGCTTACCCTGATGTAGCTTCCCTGCCCTATACGCCAGATATTGCAATTTTGTGTACGAACGTTTCACGTAACGAGCAATTGCTTAAAGAGCTAGATGAGAGAGGCACACCGTTTGCGATTGTTATCTCTGATGACCCTAAGCCTTTAGATATCTCATCATTGAACATTCGAGTTTTAGGCCCAAACAGCTTAGGTATCATTCTTCCTTGGCACAATTTTAACTGCACGTTTTCCCCTGTCGCAGCTAAACCCGGAAAAATTGCTTTCATCTCACAATCCGCGGCGGTTTGTACCACGGTTTTAGACTGGGCAAATGATAAGAACATTGGTTTTTCTTCGTTCATTTCAATTGGGCGTGGACAGGATATCGATTTTGCAGATTTGCTCGACTATTTGAGTATGGATGGAAACACAGAAGCTATTCTGCTTTATGTTGATAATATCCAAGACGCTCGCCGATTTATGTCTGCTGCGCGAGCCGCTTCACGTAACCGACGTATATTGGTGCTAAAAGCGGGCCGCTCTAAAGAGATGAATACTTTTAAGCAGCAAGACGGAGATACACTTGACGTAATTTACGATTCTGCTATTCGCAGAACTGGTATGTTACGAGTCAGCAATACGCATGAGCTTTTTGCCGCGGTTGAAACACTCACGCATTCTGTGCCACTTCGTGGAGAGCGTTTAGCGATCATCACCAATGGCGGCGGCCCTGCTGTTATGTCCGTTGATACTTTGATTGAACGTGGTGGCCAACTCGCAACGCTTGATGACGCTTCCATTGAGCAATTACAAGCAGTACTTCCATCCAACTGGCGTGCTCGAAATCCAATTGATCTGTCTGGTGACGCAACCCAAAAACGCTATATTGATACCATTAACGCACTGATGAATAACGACTGTGCAGATGCGATATTGATTATGCATAGTCCTTCTGCTGTTTCTGATCCTCTTGAAACTGCTCAAGCCGTTATTAATGCAATCAAATCTCACCCTCGGCATAAGCATTTTAATATCTTGACCAACTGGTCAGGAGAACAAACGTCGAGAGAAGCGCGACTGGCATTTACTCAAGCAGGTATTCCAACCTATAGAACACCTGAAAGTGCAGTTGTAGCATACATGCACTTGGTCGAATACAGACGAAACCAGAAACAACTAATGGAAACGCCAACGACGGCAGAGCCATTACATTCTGGAAGTGTGAGTTCAGCAAAAGAGTGGGTAAACGAACGACTACTGGATAAAAATACAGTTACCTTGGATACGCATCAAACCAGCCCATTATTTAAGCTGTTCGGGTTTAACGTTTTGCCTACGTGGATTGCATCTGACGACATTGAAGCTGTTCATATGGCAGAAAATATTGGATATCCTGTTGCGGTAAAATTGCGTTCTCCAGACATTCCTCATAAATCGGATGTTCACGGTGTTGCTCTAAATTTAAGAAACAGTCGAGAAGTTTCCAACGCAGCGCTATCCATTTTAGATACCGTAAAGCTCAGTTACCCTTCCGCCAATGTACATGGGCTGTTAGTACAAGGGATGGCAAAGCTCGGCAGCGCTGAAGAGCTACGGATTAGTATTGCAGTAGATAAAGTCTTTGGACCAGTGATCTTGCTTGGTCAAGGCGGCTCTGAGTGGAATATCGCCCAAGATGCCGTCGCTGCACTTCCTCCTTTGAACATGACGCTTGCGCGCTACCTTGTCGTTGTTGCCCTAAAGTCTGGAAAGATTCGCCTGCAGAAACACAAAGATGCGCTCGATATTACTGAGTTGTCGAAGTTCTTGGTTCGTATCTCCCAAATGGCAGTTGAGTTACCAGAAATACAAAAACTGGATATCCATCCAGTGCTAGTGTCCGGAAGCGATTTAACTATCCTTGATGCAGATGTCACACTGTGTAAATACGAAGGAGACGCCCAAAAACGGCTAGCGATTCGCCCTTTCCCGGCAGAGTTTGTCGAAACTGTAACGCTTCGAGATGGCCAACCTATCCTGCTTCGCCCTATCTTGCCTGAGGATGAGCCGCTGCATGCTCAATTCATTAATAGCGTATCGAAAGAAGATCTCTATAAACGTTTCTTTTCTGAAGTTGGAGAGTTCAACCATGAGGCTTTGGCAAACTTTACTCAAATCGACTACGACCGCGAAATGGCGTTTGTTGCGGTAGCGTTTAATACTGACGGACCGTCTATCATAGGGGTAGCCCGCGCATTGATTACACCAGACAATAGTGACGCTGAGTTTGCTATTTTGGTTCGTTCAGATTTGAAAGGAAAAGGTTTAGGCAAAGTGCTGATGCAGAAAATAATCAGCTATTGCAAAGTTAAAGGCACAAAGCAAATGTCTGGAATGACCATGCCAACAAACAGAGGGATGTTGATGTTGGCTCAGAACTTGGGGTTTGAGATCGATATCCAGTTTGCAGACGGTACGGCAGATATGGTGCTCCCTTTAAATTGAAAAGCGCAGCATTAGCGATGACTTTTACTTCTTACATTCGGTAATCAATGGTAATCTAAGAAGTAAAAGTTACGTTGTTACTTTAGTTTCCAATTCTTTTTTAAGTACTGAATACACCAGGATTTTGCCTCACCCATAGTGTTCCGGCGCCATGCCAAAATAATATTCATCGGCTGTTCTTCAGTGCCTTCGATTCGTTTCAATACACCACTATCAATAAGAGGTTGTGCAATTTGGCTTGGTAATGTACCAATACCTAAACCTGCAGTGAGCGCTTCTACTTTTGCCGTAAAGTTGGTGACGGTCAAGCGAGGCTGTTTTTGAATAATATTAATTGAGAGCGCGGGTTGCTCACGTGCGGTATCTGCAATAGCAATGATCCGATACTTTTCTCGCGCTGCTTCATCAAACTTACCACTACGCTTGTGAACATAGTGATCAGCGGAAGCTACCCAATACATACTCATTTTACCAATTTTTTCTGACTTAACTTCTTGAGGAAGCGTATCCAGTGATGGGCAAATCAGTAAATCAGCTCTCCCCGTATTCAACGACTCCCAGCTACCAGCCAGAATCTCCTCTTGCAGCCTGACTCGAGTTGAGCTGACCTCGGCCAGCGCATCAACCATCGGGAAAAAGTTGGATATAGGAATAATGCCATCGAAGGCAATGGTAATATCCAGTTCCCAGCCATTCGCCAATAACGTTGCATCGTTCACTAACTTTTCACTGGCTTGTAAAATGGCTCTTCCTCTTTCAAGAATAAGCTTACCTGCTTCAGTAAAATGGGCTTTGTGACCAGAGCGATCGAAGATAATAATGTCTAAGTCTTGCTCGAGTTTCTGGATTTGATAGCTCAGCGATGACGGGGCTCTGTCTAACTCATTCGCAGCAGCAGCAAAGCTCCCTCTTCGATCAATAGCATCTAGAATATGGAGTGCTTCTAACGTAATTGGACTCTGCACATGGCCTCTCTTAATGTGATATTCATCACATTCGTTGTATTTGGATGAACTTATCAAGAACTAACGACAAATAATATAACATATTGATAAATAAAGACTAGGAATGCTCATAGCCTAAGAATAAGATTCAATACAAATCAATAAATGACAATGGTAATGATAGTAATTACCATTTAGATCCATTAATATCCGCGTGTTGTTACCTATTATGGATCTAAGGTATTGAAGCCAATGTATAAAAAATCAATTTTGTCAGCCTCCATTTTAGTTGCCCTTTCCCATACTGCTTATGCGGAAGAAGCTTCTAAGTTTGAAGAAGTCGTTGTGTCGGCCACCCGTACCAACCAAACCATAAACACTGTTGCTGCTTCTGTTGCTGTTGTATCAGAGAAAGACATCGAAGAAAACATGGTAAAGGACTTGAATGATCTATTCGAGTATACGCCAGGTGTTACTGTTAATGGCACTCAACGCCAAGGCGTCCAAAGTATTAACATTCGCGGGATGGAAGGTAAACGAGTTAAAATCTTAGTAGACGGTGCATCTCAACCAGGTGTATTCAGCGGTGGACCATATTCGTTTATCAATTCTAGTGCCGTTACTGTCGACCCCGATATGCTAAAGAGTGTCGAAATTGTTAAAGGAGCAGCTTCTAGCCTACATGGTAGTGATGCAATTGGCGGTGTTGTCGCATTCGAAACAAAAGATCCGAAGGATTTCCTCAAAGATGGTAAAGACTTTGGTGGTCAAGCTAAACTCTCTTATTCATCGGAAGATAACTCTTTTAGTGAGCATGTAGCTTTAGCAAAGCGTTTCGGTAATACAGAAGCACTTATAGCCTTTACACGCCGTGATGGTGCAGAGCTACAAAATTTCTCTAAGGCGCCTTACGATAACTATTCTGTGGACAACCAAGATTATTACAAAAACGATCTATTGGTAAAACTTCAATCTCAATTGAATGACGCTCATCGCTTGGAGTTCTTGGGAGAAGTTATTTACAACGAGACTGACTCAGAGATCGCACATAAAAGTTACAAAAACTTCAACGCTGAAGACACAACCAAGCAAAATCGCATTGGGCTCAAGCACATTTGGTTTGCAGATGCAGCTATCTCGGATACGATCACGTCCAAGCTTACATGGATTGGTAAAGAAGAAAACGGCGTCTCTAATCGCTTTATCGAAGCCAGCCCTGGTTACCCACCTTACGTACCGCCTAGTGGTGACAACCAACAGAAAAAAGATTACGAATATACTGAAGACAAATTTGAATTCGAAACTCAGTTAGATAAAGAGATTCAAAATCACTATATTGTTTACGGAATATCGTACAAACATAGTGACATCAGTAATACCAATCGCGAGTTTAATTCCGATCCTGGCACGCCAGATACTGTTTACGTTTACACACCGGATGCAAAAGAAGAAAGCTTTGGTTTATTCTTGCAAGATGAAATTTCGCTTCTTAATGACAAGCTAATTCTGACTCCAGGTGTGCGTTACGATTACTTCTCTACTAATCCTTCAAATACTTCTGAAGAGTCATTCGAGAAGTTTAGCGACTCTGCATTAACTGGTCGTTTAGGAGCAACTTACTCTGTATCGCAACCTGGCACGATCTTCGCGCAAGTGAGCCAAGGGTTCCGAGCGCCATCGTTCGACGAGCTTTACTACACCTACGATAATCCGGCTCATGGCTATACCAACCGCCCTAACCCAAATTTGGGATCTGAAAAGAGTTTGTCTTATGAACTTGGTTACCGTCATAACACTGCAGCGTCTGCAACTGAAGTAGCGTTCTACTACAGTGATTACAGTGACTTTATTGAGCAAACGTCATCAAACAATGGTGGTTTAACTGAATTCACAAATATCAATATTAGTGAAGCAAACATTAAAGGGGTTGAGCTCTCTAACCGTCTTGATTGGCATGCCATTGCTGGTCTTCCATCAGGCGTGACAACTCGCTTTGTTGCAGCATACACAGAAGGTGAAGATGGTGATGGTAATCCTTTGAACAGTGTAAACCCATGGAATGCCGTAGCTGCTGTAAATTACGATTCACCAAATGCACTTTGGGGGACAAGCCTAAAAGTAAACTACACGGCTAAGAAATCGAACAGTGATATCAACTCAGATGGTGATAAAGGCGGAATCAAAGACCAAGTTGCTTTGCCGTCTGCGACAGTCGTTGACTTAACGGCGTACTACAAACCAATGAAAGATATAACCATTCGTGCTGGTGTTATGAATCTAACGAATGAAGAATACCATCTTTGGAACGATGTTCGCGGTAAGACTGAGTTAAGTCGAGACAAAACGCAAGCTGAGCGTAATTATAACATTAGTGTTAAATACGAGTTCTAAACCTTAAAAACACAAAAGCCAGCGTAATGCTGGCTTTTTTTATGGCTTTCATTTCAAAAATGTAAAGAAAAGTATGAAAAATGAAAGTTTACTGTTTTGCCATCTCTTTTTTCACCATTACTGCTGCTGCAATGATGAAAGTGATGATCAGACCGAGTTCCATGAACTACCCCAATAGCTATGAGAAAATTTATAACCCAAATTAAGAGTCGGGCATAGTTTAACAGCTCTATATATACTTGCTACCTTTTAACCAGTAATTTACGATTTTTTCCGATTTGGATCAAAAAAGACGCAATTATGCGCCTTTTTGTTACTATTATGTAAATTAAAGATTAGGCATCTGGATAACCTTGAGGGTTAGTAGACTGCCAGCGCCATGTATCGCCAGTCATTTCTTCTAGAGTGCGAGTTGCTTTCCAACCTAACTCATTCATCGCTTTTGATGGATCCGCCCAACACTCTGCAATATCACCTGGACGACGCTCAACAAGTTGGTATGGGACATCTTTACCACTTGCGGCTTCAAATGCTTTCACCATGTCCAGTACACTGTAGCCGTTACCAGTACCGAGGTTATAGATATGAAGGCCAGCTTTGCTACCTACTTTTTCTAATGCAGCAACGTGACCATCGGATAAGTCCATTACATGAATATAATCACGTACGCCTGTGCCATCTTTGGTCGGATAATCACTACCAAACACAGAAAGGAACTCTCTGCGCCCTACCGCAACTTGAGAAACAAACGGCATTAAGTTGTTTGGAATACCTTGAGGATCTTCACCTAGCTCGCCTGTTGGATGTGAACCTACCGGGTTAAAGTAACGAAGAAGTGTAATGCTCCAGTCAGGGTTCGCATTTTGGAAGTCGGTTAAACACTCTTCTACCATTAATTTGCTGCGCCCATATGGGTTAGTTGCGCTAGTTGGAAAGTCCTCTGTGATGGGTACAGATGCAGGATCACCATATACAGTCGCTGATGAACTAAATACCAACGATTTAACTCCGGCTTCACGCATTGCATCAACCAATACTAAAGTGCCATTAACGTTGTTGTCGTAATACTCTAAAGGTTTTGCTACAGACTCACCGACGGCCTTTAAACCTGCAAAATGGATAACAGCTTCAATATTGTGCGACTTTAGTGCTTCTACCATCGCCAATTTATCTCTGATATCGGCTTTAATGAAGGTTGGCTTTACACCACATACCTTTTCAATTCGATCTAATACCGTAGATTTACTGTTGTACAGGTTGTCTAGAATCACTGGCGTCATGCCAGCTTCGATCATTTGAATACACGTATGACTACCGATATAGCCCATACCACCCGTAACGAGTACTTTCATTTTATTATTCCTTCTGACGCGAATTGGGTTAGTTTAAAGCTTTGACGTTACGATTTAAACTGTCTCTTGTAATTCGCATCCCATTAATATTGCTTGGCCTTTTCCGGCTTTCTTTGCTTGATACATTGCCGTATCCGCACTTTTTAAAACTCGAGTAGCATCGCGCTCATTTACGCCGACTAATTTTACGCCGATACTAACGCCAACTTTGAGTAAGTGACCTTTGTACTCAATTGGAGCACATATGCTCTCGAGCAACTGTTCTGCTATTCGGGTGACCACTTTTTGATTGGCGGGATTTACCAACATGACAAATTCATCACCAGAAAGTCTTGCGATTAAATCACTATGTCTCGTCGCAGATGTTAGACGCTCGGAAACTTTTTTCAAAACTTCATCACCTGCATCATGACCGTAGGTATCGTTAACTTCTTTAAATCCATCCAGATCGAGGTACAAAACTGCAAATTCGTCACGCAAGTATCCAGAGCGTTGTACTAGTTGTTCCAACTCTAAATGGAACTTAGATCGATTGGCTAACCCCGTTAAAGCATCGTGATGAGCTAAATGCTCTAATCGTTCCATCTCTTTTGCGCCGGAAAGGTCGGTAAGAACAATAACCAGATCATAGAAACCATAGTCTTCACACTTAACGATACGATTGACTCGAGCAAACATCGGTACAAACTGACCAATATGGTTCTTCTCGATAACTTCACCTTGCCAAACGCCATAATTTTCTATCGACTCGATGATACTAGGCATCATTTCCTGTAACTTGCGCCACTTTAGCGTTTGGATGAATGACTTCCCAATAAGCTGATCCACCTCTAAGCCGACTAACTTAGTGACGGCAGGGTTTGCCATCGTAATGACACCGCGATGATTAAGAACAATGAGACCATCTTGGCTGCTTTCAAAAACACGTCCCGCAACACGTTGCCGGTTTATGGCTTCTTCAATTTCGGTGATATCTTGAATCGAAAACAGTAAGTATTCATGTGTCGAGAGGCGACGACTGGTTAGGCTCAACTGCTGTTCGTTATCTGCATTTTTGAGGTGAATATCATCGCACTCTAGGCCTCGACTCAGGATCTGACTCAGCTCATTCGGTATTTTGGTTTTAATTAGATCACGAATATTGGCGTATTTAAGTTCATCTAATTTTTTTTGAAATATTTGCTGGGTCGCCGTATTACAATGAATAACACGTCCGGAATTGTCTGTAATAACTAATGCATGCTGAACAGATTCGATAACCTCTTCTGAAAATGCGCGCTTTTGTTCTAGTGTGTCTAGCGAATGTTGCCGCTGCTTCTCACGTACTGTTAACCTATTCATCATTTGATTGAAAGATCTCGCGAGCTCTCCAATTTCATCGTTGGCGTAATAGCGTGCTTGATTTTCCGTGCTTCGTCCGTGTGTCACATTCTCTATTACGCGGCTAAGCTCCATAACGGGCTTGAGAACAAGCCTCTCTATACTTATGTAAAAAACAGTGCCACCAGCGATCAGAAACAGAAGAAGTAAAGCGCTATCTTGAAGTAAAGATTGCATGGCTTCTACGATTGGACGATGAGAAAGCGTGACTCTAATGCTACCAATGACATAGCCATCATGGATAATCGGCTCTAGAACATAAAGAAATTTGGTTGATAAGGCATAGCCTAGAGCGTGCAACCTACTTCTTTCGGTTTGACTGGGAACGGGTGCTAGTGCCCCACTTATCTCCATAACAGCGAATGGTTGGTCATCTTGGTCATAAAGTTTGACCCGCGTTACATTTGGCTGGTTTAAAAAGTTGGCGAGAATAGTTTGAGCTTTTTGCTTGTCCTTTGTCGTCAGCGCATCTTTAATTGAGAAAGAAACGTTGTTAATCAACTTTCTTGTCTGCTCGACCAGTTCATGCTTAGACGATTGGTATACAGTATACGAGGTGTAACCTTTTGAGATAACAAAGATAGCCGTTAAAAAGACCAGAAGAGGCCAAATAAGCTTCGCTCGTAATGACATATATATTCCTGTCGCAGACAACCACAAAAATGACAGAAGAACCATTATGCAATCTATCACCCATGAAGGGCGACAAGATTAACACGATGCTAATGCAAAATAACCTTAAATTCTCAAAAATTGGATGGAAAAGAAACGAAATACCTTAAAATTCGGATCAACTCAAATAACGGCAACATCTTTATGGACTAACGTGATCTTTTTCGTCAGCTATCTGCTCAAAAAGCTTCGTTTTCATGATAGAAGAATGAAGTGAGTCACTGAACCTAGATGCATTTTCCTGCATCGTAAACCCATTGCTTGTGTAGAAATAAAACGTATGACATTGAATAAACAGCAACTTACATTGAACTGTGATATGGGCGAGAGCTTTGGCTCTTGGAGTATGGGCGCAGATGAAGACGTGATGCCCCATGTTGATATGGCGAACATCGCGTGTGGTTTTCATGCCTCCGACCCTAATGTCATGCACGACACCATCACCCTAGCGAATGACAACGATGTTGATATTGGCGCACACCCAGGTTACGCCGACCTACAAGGCTTTGGCAGACGAAGCATAAGCATGACGGGTGATGAAATTACGAACATGGTTATATATCAGGTTGGTGCTTTACAAGCATTATGCCGGGCGCAATACACAGACATCAGTTACATAAAGCCTCATGGTGCTCTATACAACGACATGATGAAAAGTGATGCGATATTTAGAGCGGTAGTAAAGGCGGCAGCACTGTTCAAAGTACCGTTAATGATCCTAGCTTCACAGGAAAACGAAAAATACTTAGAAATCGCAGACGATTATGATGTTCCCTTGCTATTTGAAGCATTTGCAGATCGTTTATACCAAGATGACGGCTTACTGACTCCTAGAACACAGCCCAATGCCGTGTTAAAAAGCGAGCACGCGATACTTGAGCAAGTCCGGACCTTAGCTGACTCTGGGCGTGTCAAAACCGCTTCAGGCGGTTACATATTATTGGAAGCCGATACAATTTGTGTTCATGGTGACAATGAAGAGTCGATCGCGCTGCTCCAAAAGATCCGCCAAAGCCTATACGCTGGAGGAAATTAATGCATAAAGAGAAATTTAATATCTCTTTGATCTCCGAGTGCAGTATTTTCATTAAGTTTGATGAGAGTATTTCTGAAAATGCAGTCGGAGAGCTTGCTCGCAGCATAAGAGAAACTTTCGCTTCAATTGTTATGAACGTTGTCCCCTCCTATCAAACTATTCTCATTGATTACTTACCTTTTCGAATCAACGAAAAGAACTTAGTCAATGAGCTGCAACAAATCGTGAGCCAGTTTGATACTCAATCACTTAAGCTTTCCCAGCCGAATCACATTACTATCCCTGTATATTACTCTGAAGAAACCGCGTTAGATCTATCTCGTTTTAAAAAGCGAGGTCTGTCATTAGACGATCTTATTACCCTGCATACGAAAACCGAGTACGCGGTTTCTGCAATTGGCTTTGCTCCAGGCTTTGCATTTCTCTCTGACGTTGATACTCAATTGCACATGGCAAGGCTTGCCACACCAAGAACTCACGTGCCGGCCGGAAGTGTCGGAATCGCAGACTCTAAAACGGCCGTCTATCCATCAGATAGTCCTGGCGGATGGAACATTATTGGTAAAAGCCCGCTTGCGCTCTTCTCCGACTCTCCTCCTTTTATACCGTTTGAAGTGGGTGACAAGGTCACCTTTAATGCTATTTCAAAACAAGAGTTTATCGATTTAGGAGGCGTACTATGAGTTACGGTGGATTACTGGTGGAAAAGCCAGGACCGCTCTCTTTAGTTCAAGACTTTGGTCGTTTTGGCTTGGCGCATGTCGGTGTGACTCAAGGTGGCCCGGTCGACGACTATGCTTACAGTTGGGCCAACCATTTGCTTGGTAACGTAGTCAATTGCGTTGCGATTGAAATTACTTTGGGTAACGCTTGTTTTATTGCCTTGCATAACTGCCACCTTGCTATATGTGGCGGTGATTTAAATGCAAAAATAGATGGTGAACCTATTTCAAATTGGTCTGACTTTACGTTGAAAAAAGG
>NZ_JADDYG010000139.1:16021-22524 GCF_015163535.1 Vibrio sp. OPT46
CTGGGTAACGCTTGTTTTATTGCATTGCATAACTGCCACCTTGCTATATGTGGCGGTGATTTAAATGCAAAAATAGATGGTGAACCTATTTCAAATTGGTCTGACTTTACGTTGAAAAAAGGACAGAAGCTTCAGTTCGGAGTCGCAAGGAATGGACTTCGCTCCTACCTAGCGGTTAAAGGTGGATTCAATGTTGCTCAGCACTTAGGAAGCGCATCGACCGTCTTGCGAGAATCTCTAGGTGGTTATGATTCAAATGGTGGCGCTTTGAAAGCTGGCGATATTCTTCCCTTTGTCCCTCATAACTTACCGAAACGTAAACCAAGGCAAATGACGTTTCGCTTTAAGCCAGATTACAACTTACCCATTAAGCTGAGAGTGATTGAAGGCTATCAGAACGAGGACTTTGATGAAGACGCTCGCCAAGTATTTTACAACAAAGCATTCATCATCTCCCCCAATTCGAATCGCATGGGCTACCGTCTTGAGGGCAATAACATTCGTCCACCTTACGAAGGCGTCCTATCAGAGGGAATTGCATTAGGTTCAATTCAAGTACCTAGCGATGGTAACCCTATTGTGCTGCTCAACGATCACCAGACTATTGGCGGGTATCCTAAATTTGGCTGCGTAGCCCGTATTGACTTACCTAGACTGGCACAGGCGAAGCCCGGACAAAAAGTCAATTTTGTGAAAGGAGATAGGCTAGGCTTGCAAGAAGTATGGTGCCAATGGGCTCAGTTTTTTGGGTACTAATACAACCACTGAGCCCAAACACAGCCGATTATGTAGGCATACCATAACGCACTGCTAAAGCTTGTGGATAGCCTCGCTCTTGAGTGAGTTTAATCGCGTACTGCTCGACCTCTTGTTCAGACCACTTTACAGCGACCGGATGCTGTGTTTCCACATTTTGGTTAGGATCGATGTCAAACCAGAATTGAAGCATTTTTTGCGCTGCGAGTAGTGTCGATGACGCTTTTACCACCTCTATTCTCGCATAGTGGTTATCTTCAAAAGTCACATCTGCCGCTCTGAGTACTGGGTCTGTTCCGGGAATTTGCTGAGCGCCAAACAATGCTTTTCCTCCTTTTACAGCAGAGTGATAGTCGGGAATAAACTGCGCCATGTGTTTGATGGCATTGTTCGTTCGCTCTTCTAACACTTCTTCTCTCCAGCCGTTACGGATCTTCGAGAGTAAAGGCATAGGCAGTTCAGGTTGAGCAGATGAGTTCGTGCTCTCCACTAAACCATCTTCAAACAGCGTGATTCCTTTTGTCATACCATGAAGTTGAAAGTAACCATCGCCATAAGGCGTCAATTGAGCCATTCCTTTATCGGTTCCACGCGGGCCATGAAAAATAACTTCTGGCCATTGTTGTTGACAGTCTGCCCACCTCGTAACGTAAGCGGCTTTAAACTCCACCAACCTGTCACGCTTGGCACCAACTGTGTTGTCAATTGAGCCTGTTTCAAAGCCACACGCGTTAACCAAGTAGTCGCATGTCATCAGGTAATCGATACCTTCACGTTCATAGCCAAGTTGCCAGTGTTCCCCCATCCAATCGGCTTGCTTAAACGTTGCTTGTGTGAAGACCGAAGCATTAGGAAGCGTATCTAGTGTTAAGTTGGCAATTGCGGCGAGGCGAAAAACACTCCAACCATATTCTTGAACTGCGACAACAGGATACTTTAGCGCTTCAAGATCAGCATGTTGAGCAAAAGGAATGCACCACTCATCGAAGTTTGTAGGATGACTTGGTTGAGTACGTTGCGCGAGAGCTTCTAGCTCCGCTTTTGAATACAGTTTGTAGTATTCGCTTGGCTCGCCGAGCACTTTATTACTCTCATCTTTATCAACGAGCGTCTGATAAGCACTTTTCACAACCTCTAATCGCGGAACTAGTGTGGATGGGTCTCCACCATCGGAATGAGGAACCGCGATGATTGTCGGACGAATATTCAGTGAAAGCGGATACAGGCGAACAGTATCGATAGATTGTGCTAACAAGTCTAAGCATTGTTGCTCGGAAATCTCTCGATATAAATTACCACCAGCATGCAAATGACAAATGGGTGGACCATTTACTAGTGATACGCCCTTCTCTATTACGGAAACTTTAAAACCCAGCTCCGCAAAATGAATTGCTGCTGTTGCACCTGCTACACCGCCACCAACAACAGCGATATGCTTATCTTTATAACTTGGAAACTCAGACTTCATTGCTTCACTAAAAATTTTATAAGGAAAATTCTTTACTAACGGTGGATTCTACTCGTGTTTGGACTTGATTAAAATCACAAAAAGTTCATGGGTTTGCGAAATATCCAACAGCGCCTGTAAAGTGCATTAAAGTAGAAAAAATTTGCGAAAAAGTACTTGACGACATGGTTAAGAAGACACTTTTTTGTGTCTATGTGAATAAGAATTTCACTGTAAGACCCATGGCGCAAAGCCTGCAGAAACACCCCACTTTTTACCCCATTTAGTTATCCCAAAAGTTATCCACTGTTTTTGTGGATAACTAAAATAAAAGTGTCATGGAGTGTTCCAAACTTGATAACACTCGCTGCGATTAAGTGTTTACTGGCGTTAACAATCTTTTCAACAAACTCATCACTACAAGTGCCAACGTAACAAATGTTGCAAGCGGTAAAGCTATCCACAATTCGGGGTGAATTTGTGCATTGAGATCGAATCCATATGTCATGACTGCGGCCACACAAACTTCCGCAGCGAATACCGCAACACCACTAGCAATCAACGCCATAATTCCGTACTCGGCCCACAGGGTTGTGTTGATCCGTTTCTTACTTGAACCTAATGTGCGATACAAACGAATCTCTTGTTGGCGTTGGGACAAGCTTAACCTCAGTAGCGTAAAGATGAGCAGCAGACCAGCAACAACGCCTAAAAGAGCAAGGATGGTGATTGCTGATACGATTTGCTGAATCAAAGCCTGAATTTTCTCGCCCATAGTTCGGATATCTAAAACAGAGACCGTTGGGTGAGCACGTGACATTGACGTCAACAACGCTTCATTTCCTTCTTCAATCCTATAACTGATGAGGTAAGAACCAGGTAAATTAGCCATCACGTCAGATGAGAAAATAAAATAAAAGTTAGGCTTCATGTCACGCCATTCGACATAACGGATGGTATCTACTACTGCATCGTAATTCTGACTGTTTATTACAAAGCGCAGCGTATCACCGAGTTTGATGCCTAAGTCATTTGCTACATCCGCTTCTACAGATACACTCCCTTTGTTTGTCCATTCACCCGAAAGCACATCATTATATTCTGGTAGGCTATCTCCCCATGTCAGGTTTAGCTCTCGACGTATCGCGTCAGAACCTTCTCCTTCGTAATCAATCTCCTTGACGTTTTGACCGTTGATCTCTGTTAGTCGTCCACGAATTATTGGATAAGCTTGTGACCGCGTAACTCCATTTTTATCTAGGGTTTCTAGGTAGTTATCGAGTTCATAATCACCAATGTTCAATGCGAACACATTTGGCGCATCTGCAGGTAAGGTTCTCTCCCAATCAGCGAGAATATCGCTGCGCACAAGCCAAATGATAGACAGCAACATTAAAGATAATGCCAAAGCACCAAACTGTAGACCGCTGGTTACTGGCGTCCGGTTGATACGACTCAACGCAAGCTTCATTGCAGGATGGGTTGAAACACGTGCAAACAGCTTTGTGAGTATGACGCTAACTGCTGCGAGTACCACAAACAGTACCGCTATACCAGTGAGCACGATCCAAACTAAGGTGTTATCTGCATACAGTAAAAGCAGTGGAACAACGGGAACTAGAACAAGTAACATTCGCTTCCAAGAACGTTGCGCTTTACCCTGCTGTAGCACTTCTAACGCGGGAGTTTTAATCAAGCCTAACAATGGTATACCGAGAGCAGGCACCGTAATCAAGACTGCTGAGATAAATGCCACCAAAAATGGTGTGACACCGTAACCAGGGAGTGGATCGGGTAATAAGTCTTTGAGTGGAATGCGTAATAAATATTCCAGCCCGCTCCCTAACAATAGACCGACGACACTGGCACTAATGAGAAGGATTGTGACTTGAATAAATAACCACTTTTCAATCCATCGGCGGCTCGCACCAAGACTTTTCAACATCGCAATAGTTTGTGTCCGGCTGTTCACGTAATTTTGACAAGTAAGAACCAATGTTGTCGCCGCCATAATGATGACAATCGCTACGGTCAAAGACAGATACTGCGTCGTGCGTTCAAAAACCTCATTACTACGACTGGCAGTATCTTGCGTGCGCCAGCGATCGCTCGGAGAAAGCTGCGTATCATCTTGTAAGCTCTTTAGTATTTTATCATCGGCTTGTAAAAACAGACGGTATTGAACTCGGCTCCCAACTTGAATTGCTCCTGTTTTATCTACGTCACTTTGATGAATGTATGCAGAAGGCATTTGCCGAAATGGATTAAAGCTCAAGCCAGGTTCCATCAATACTGCGCCTGATACAGTAAACTCGGCATCGCCTATCGTGACACTGTCACCTGGCTTTACGTTTAGTTGAGTCATAATCCGCTCATCAAGCCAGAGTTGGTTCTCTTTAACGCGACCGGCCGGATTATTTTCGAGAACGAGCTCTCCCATTAAAGGGTAATTATCATCCACCGCCCTTACCGAAATAAGCTGCATACCATTATCGCTAAATGCCATAGTGGCAAATCGCGTCATCATCGAACGTTCAAGGCTTTCAGTCGAGGCTAACAACGTGTCCGGAATGGGATTAGCAGACACAAACACCGCATCTGCCGTTAATGCGTCCTTCCCTTGCTTGACGATCACCTGCTCCATTCGTTCTGCTAATGCAGAAAGCGCAAAGATACTCGCAATCACGAGAATAAGAGCAACGCTAATAGGCCAAAGGTTCCCCTGCCTTATTTCGCCGAAACTCCAACGTATCAAACTTTTATTCGGCGAGTGCTGTGTTGTACTGTTTTGTTCTGTGGATGTGGCTTCACTTGATGATACTGCAGACATTATATCTCCTCCTTAAGCTCACCCGCCTCCATACGATAGATACGGTCACATCGGCTTGCTAGATGACCATCGTGTGTTACTAAAATCAGAGTTGTCCCGTGCTGTTCATTAAGATCGAATAGCAGCTCAATCACTTTGTCTGCGGTTTGATGGTCAAGATTGCCGGTAGGCTCGTCTGCGAACAACAGCTCAGGCTGTGTCATAAATGCACGCGCTAGCGCAACTCGCTGTTGTTCACCACCAGATAACTGGCTTGGTAGATGGTCGACACGTTTTTCTAACCCAACAGCAGCTAACAATTCCGCTGCTCTTGCTTCATCTTCGGCTTCACCACGTAAAAGACAAGGAAGCGTGACATTACGTAATGCACTCAAACTCGGGATTAACAGGAAACTTTGGAAAACGAAACCTAAAGAGTCAGCCCGAATTTTCGCACGTGCTTCATCGTCCAGTTTTGATAATTCATGACCTAATAAAGTAATTTCGCCTGATGTCGGCGTATCAAGACCAGCTAGCAACGTCATCAATGTTGACTTACCTGCACCGGAAGTTCCGACGATGGCGATTTTTTCTCCTTTTCGGATGTCAACATTTACGTCTTTGAGGATTGTTAATTGTTCTTGATTAGTAGAGACTTGTTTAGAAACCAAATTGGCTTGAACAATAGGTGCATTAAGTACAGGTGTTTGCATGATTCGTATACTTTCCTTAGTTCTATTTTTTTGTTTTTCCGCTACTTCACATGCGAGCGAAAAGCTACTTGTCTTGGGTGATAGCTTGAGTGCAGGCTATCAGATGCCGATCGAAGAGAGTTGGCCTAGCTTACTCCCTGATGCGTTGTCAGAACATGGTCAAGATGTAACAGTTATTAATGCCAGCATTTCTGGCGATACAACCGGCAATGGCTTAGCACGGTTACCTCAGTTGCTAACTCAGCATAGCCCTGACATGGTACTTATTGAGTTAGGTGCCAACGATGGCCTAAGAGGCTTCCCTCCTAAACTTATTACGTCGAATCTTTCAAAAATGATTACCATGATAAAAGATTCTGGTGCGGACGTTGTCATGATGCAAATTCGGGTTCCACCTAATTATGGTAAGCGCTATAGCGATATGTTTTACGATATCTACCCTAAGCTTGCACAGCATCAACAAGTTGCCTTGATGCCATTCTTCTTAGAGCATGTTGTCACCAAACCAGAATGGATGATGGATGATGGCCTTCACCCAAAACCAGATGCACAACCTTGGATCGCTGATTTCGTTGCTCAAGAATTAATTAAACATCTCTAATTTTAATGGTCTAGCTCAATAAGTTTTACGTAACTTTACGTTAATCTATTTTCAATTCCACTCATCGAGGATAGATAACAACATGCGAATAGAACCGTTAATTCAAGGTGTTGTTGCTCGCTCTGCGCACCCCAAAGGGTGTCATGCATCTATTAAAGAGCAAATTGAATACGTAAA
>NZ_JADDYG010000139.1:22654-23627 GCF_015163535.1 Vibrio sp. OPT46
CTAACGCCGATACCATTGGCGTCTCATTTGAGCGTGGCCCTTCAGAGAAAGGGGTTGGGAGTGCGGGTTGGTATAACAACGTCTTTTTTAAGCAAGAAGCAAATCAAGCCGGGCGTACCGCAATAAATATTGTTGGCGATGCATTCTCTGGTTCGGTGCGCAATCAAGTGATTGAAGCCATTGAAACGTACTTTGAAGGTGAAGTTGACTTAGTCATCTATAGCTTGGCAACCGGTGTTCGACCTAAACCTGAATCTGATGAGTTTTGGCGCAGTGTCATTAAACCTATTGGTGAACCTGTCACTGGCGCTTCTATCATGCTGGAGAACGATAAGTGGATAGAAACCACCTTAACGCCTGCAACAGAAGAGGAAGCCAATGCCACCATTAAAGTAATGGGAGGCGAAGACTGGGAAAGCTGGATTGACACACTCATCAATAACGACTCTATCGCAAACGGCTGCAAAACCATCGCCTTTTCTTACATGGGCCCTGACATTACGCACCCAATTTATCTCGATGGTACGTTAGGTCGAGCGAAAATCGATTTACACCAAACCAGTCATTCATTAAACCTCAAACTCGCCAACTTTGACGGCGGTGCTTACGCAACCGTGTGTAAGGCGTTGGTGACGAAAGCCAGTGTATTCATCCCTGCGCTAAGTCCCTACCTGTTAGCGCTTTATAGAGTGATGAAGGAAAAAGGTACTCACGAACGCTGTATTGAACAAATGCAGCGACTGTTTACTACGAAGTTATACGATCAAGAGAAAGTGCCAGTTGACGGTGAACGCTTGATTCGAATAGATGACTTGGAACTTGAACCGCAAGTTCAACAAGAAGTCCACGCTCTTTTAGAACAGATGAATGCTGATAACTTTAAAGAGATTGGTGATTACCAAGGTTTTAAAGATGAGTTTATGAAGCTCAATGGCTTTAACTTTGAAGATGTCGACTATTCGCAAGACATTTC
>NZ_JADDYG010000139.1:23637-24822 GCF_015163535.1 Vibrio sp. OPT46
GCTGTTTACTACGAAGTTATACGATCAAGAGAAAGTGCCAGTTGACGGCGAACGCTTGATTCGAATAGATGACTTGGAACTTGAACCGCAAGTTCAACAAGAAGTCCACGCTCTTTTAGAACAGATGAATGCTGAAAACTTTAAAGAGATTGGTGATTACCAAGGTTTTAAAGATGAGTTTATGAAGCTCAATGGCTTTAACTTTGAAGATGTCGACTATTCGCAAGACATTTCTATTGAATCGTTAATGTCGCTTAAGCCTTGATACTTGTTACCTGTTTCAAGGATGAGATATGTGACAACTATTCCTAGTCCTGAACACTTTTCAGGACTTTTTTTTGTTTCGAGCCCTAGCCACCCTATACTTAATTAAAAAGCGAGAACAAAATAGAGCAGTCTGCATTTTTAATTCACAGGAAGTGAAACCACGTAAAGGATGACCTATATGGGGAGATTGCAAACATTAGACTACGAAATCCCTGAGTCTATGCGAAGAAGTTGGCAGGAAATCGTCAACTTACTGGCTCAAATAACACACGTACCCACCACATTAATTATGCGTATCCATCCGGATCGCATAGAAGTAAATACATCTAGCGAAACTCTAGGTAATCCTTATCGTACTGGCGATGCAGAGCTGCTTGGTAACGGTTTGTATTGCGAGCAAGTTATAGAACAGAAAGGCGAGCTTGTAATCCCCAATGCGCTTGAAGATGAAGAATGGCAAAATAACCCAGACATCAAACTAGGCATGATTTCTTATTGCGGCTTACCGCTATTCTGGCCAAATGGGGAGACATTTGGAACAATCTGTATGCTTGACTCTGAGAGAAACGAGTACAACGATAGTTACCGTCAGTTGCTTGAAACTTTCAAAGATTCAATCGAAGCACAGCTTTCAGTTGTGTACCAACAACATAAACTTCAGCGACTTAACACCGAGCTAAAGAGTCGAATTGAAAATCGTACCACGGATTTAGCCCAGTTAAGTTACTCCTTAACACAAGAAATTGATCGCCGTAAAGCCGCGGAAAAACAAGTGAGCTACCAAAAAACACATGATCAGGGAACTGGATTTCTAAATCGTTCTGCACTTGAGAACATTGTCCAATACACCTTACAGTCCCTTGATAGTGATCAGCAATCGCTTGTGGTCATCAACATTGGTTTTAGTAACGCTCGCAG
>NZ_JADDYG010000139.1:24832-39700 GCF_015163535.1 Vibrio sp. OPT46
GACT
The DNA here is from genome assembly GCF_015163535.1 of Vibrio sp. OPT46. NCBI lineage: Bacteria > Pseudomonadati > Pseudomonadota > Gammaproteobacteria > Vibrionales > Vibrionaceae > Vibrio > Vibrio sp. OPT46. The sequence goes on from NZ_JADDYG010000139.1 coordinate 24,837, forward strand.
GGGTTTCTAAATCGCTCTGCACTTGAGAACATTGTCCAATACACCTTACAGTCCCTTGATAGTGATCAGCAATCGCTTGTGGTCATCAACATTGGTTTTAGTAACGCTCGCAGTATTCAGACCAGGCACGGGTTCGAGGTCTTTGACAACATTTTAAAAGAATTTCACTCCAGATTAACCAGACACGGTGCTAGCGGATTTATCACTGGTAGACCAAGTTCGAATGACATGGTTTTATTGATTTGGGGAGAGGATATTGAAGCTCGGTTAAATCAACTATTAGATGATATCACTAAAATTAGCGTAGATGGATTTGTCTTCAACAAAACAGAAATACATTTGCACACGTATATCGGTATAGTTCAAGCTTACAAAGATTGCAGCAATGCTAAGCGTATCCTTCAACATGCATGTTACGCGATGCTTCTATGTAAAGAATCCGGCGAACCTTTTAGTTATTTTAGAGAAAATCATTCGGCGGATCTCAATAGTCACAATGAACTGGAAAGTTACCTTTTACAAGCAGTGCGTAACGACGATTTAGTGTTGTACTTTCAACCTCAAGTAGACTCCAAAACACGTAAATGGATTGGCGCAGAAGCCTTGCTTCGCTGGAGACATCCAATACTTGGCGACGTTTCCAACGAAGCATTGATACATATGGCCGAACAAAACGGGCTTATCTTTGAAGTTGGCTCTTTTGTTCTGCGTACCGCGATAGACAAAGCGAAACAATGGTCTGAGTTAATCGATAACTTCAAAATTGCCGTCAACGTTTCTCCCATTCAATTACAAAACGTAAATTTTGCAGAACAAGTGCAACACCTACTCGACACTTTCCATTTGCCAGCACACTTTCTCGAACTCGAAGTAACCGAGAGCGCTCTAATTGCCGATGAAATAGTAGCACGCACAACGTTAAATAAGTTGCACAAACTAGGTGTGACATTGTCACTTGATGATTTTGGTACAGGATATGCCTCGTTCAGCTATTTAAAGAAATATCCATTTGATGCCATCAAAATTGATAAAAGCTTCGTCCAGCAAATGGAAAAGTCGGACGATGATCGCGCGATAATTTGTTCTATCATACACATTGCGAAAAAACTGGAACTCCAAGTCGTGATCGAAGGCATTGAATCTCCCCAACAAGAGCAGTTTCTCATTGGTGAGGGCTGTGATATCGGACAAGGTTTTCTTTATGGTAAACCTATGCCTTGTAATGAATTTGAGCAAAGTTTGTTTAATCAGCGCCTTTCTGGCGGGCAATACGCCTACTCTTCCTAAGCATTCTCTTTACTATGAGGGCGGTGGTTTCTATAATCGCCGCCCGCTTCTATTAAAAGGCTAATATCTTCATGGATCAGTTGACTGCCACGCTTAAGAAAATTGAAAAGCAGAACTATCGAGCTTATCAGCAAATCAAAGGTCAATACGACTTCACTGATTTCACTTTGTTTATCGATCATGTACAGGGTGACCCTTATGCATCGGCGTCACGTTTTCGTGCGACTCGCGCATGGTCTTTGACTGGTCTTGAGTGGCTAAGAGACGAGTCTCCTGCATTTCAAAGAGCTGCACGTGATTTTATTGCGCGTAGTTTTGAACAGTTTGCTAAACAAGAAAACTCAGTATCAATTTCACTGACAGGCCAAACTGTACTGGATAGCACCGCGGTGTTGTTTACTGAAGAAGGTATTGAACTGCGTTTTCGAGTTAACTTACCAGCCGAAGGTCGTTCAGTATTGGGGAAAAAAGCCAACAACATACTGACTTTCCACCTGCCTAAGTTTATCCGTCGAGCAACTTTAGAGCGTGAACTCGACAAAGCCGCTTTAATTAAGCACTGCCAAGTTGTTGAAGACCAAGATGCCCTGCGAGAACAGTTGGAGGCCAATAACTTAGTCGCGTTTGTCGCAAACGGCAGTATCCTTCCTCGAATTGCAGGTAATTGCGACCTTCCTATGAAAGAAGCCGTTGAGTTTAAAGCCCCTGAATCTCTACAAGTCACTTTACATGCGCCAAACAAGGGCCATGTCACAGGATTAGGAATTCCAAAAGGTATCACACTGATCGTAGGTGGCGGCTTCCACGGTAAATCTACCTTATTAAATGCAATAGAGCGTTCAATTTACGATCATATTCCAGGAGATGGTCGCGAATACATTGTTGCCGATAACAAGGCTATGAAGATTCGTGCCGAAGATGGCCGATGCGTACACCACTTGAACCTGTCGAACTACATCAACCATTTACCAATGGGTAAAGATACGGCGGACTTTTCTACTCAAGACGCATCAGGCTCAACGTCGCAAGCCGCTTGGCTTCAAGAGTCTATTGAAGCGGGTTCAAGCACATTATTGATTGATGAAGATACTTCTGCTACCAACTTCATGATTAGAGATGAGCGTATGCAGGCATTGGTGGCAAAAGGTGATGAGCCAATTACTCCTCTCGTCGACCGCATTGGTCAATTACGAGATGATCTTGATATCTCTACCATTATCGTTATGGGTGGGTCGGGCGACTACTTAGACGTTGCCGATACCGTCATTCAAATGCACGACTACCAAGCCGTTGATGTGACTGAAAAAGCGAAAGAAGTTATCGCTCAGCACCCTACTCAACGCCATAACGAGTCAGAAGAACGTTTACAGACCTTCCCACCTCGAGCACTGAACCGCGTTGCGTTGATGAATATTCTGACTGACGGCAAGTTCCGTGTGAATGCGAAAGGCAAAGAGTCACTTCGATTTGGTAAAGAGTTTACTGATCTTAGCGCTTTGGAACAGATAGAGTCAGCCGATGAAGTCAACACAATTGGCTGGTTATGGTTCCAAATTGCTCAACTTCCAGGTTGGTGTAATCATCCGGCGAAGGAGATTGAAGAAATGCTGTCTGGTGAGTGGCATGCCGCTCTTCCTAAGCAAGGCGACTTAGCCAAACCACGCACACTAGACGTTATGGCTGCCCTCAACCGCATGCGAAAATCTCAGTTTAAGTCATCATGCTAGTTTTGATACGCTGACAGAGACAGTTCAATCAAAAGGCAGCTATAGTTAGCTGCCTTCCTTTATCTTTATTCTTAGCGAATCATTCGTTTCTCAGTACATTCCACGCTTCACAAAGAACTCTAAATCTTTCTGCATCGCCATTTTCTCGATCAGGATGCCAACGAAGCGCGAGTTTTCGCCATTGTTTTCTAATTTCCGCAGGCGTAGCGTCAGTGTTAAGTTCAAATAGTGACAGTGCCTTTGTCTTATCTACGCTGGCTACTGACGAACCACCGATGAACTTTTGATAAGTTGTCCAAAATTCATTCAACAGTCGACGCACTTCATCTTCGTCCGCTTCGTAATTGCGCCAATCTAAGTAATACTCACGCAAAGGATCATGAATATCGATCTTATGCCTCAAAGCTTCCATCGAATACATGAGCTGAATATCCATGGCTTCGACTTGAAGCCAACTATCCGGATACAGAGTGTCTTGCAGTTGATATAATGCATTCATGATCAGGAAATTTCTTTTGAATAAATCCTTATCGGGAGAGTCGTCCAGCTTTGAAATATAACCTTGTTCACCCAACGAGCTTGCCAAGGTGTGCACTTTCCAATTAGAGGGCTGTTTTCTCAGAATTTCTAGCATTGGCCAAAGCAGCGGATTTTCTATTGCATGAGGCTCAATACTATTGACAGTACGTTGTCCTTCCATTCATCCTCTCTGACACGAGTTTAGGGCCCCATTCACGGCACAAAAAACATAGTTTCCACTTTGTAGCATAAATGCAAAAAGGCCGATAGTCATTCACCATCGGCCTTTGTAAGGAGATCACGTAAAGGTTAAATAACCCCTAGCTCACGTAAACGTTCCATAAGGTAGCTATGTGCAGTGTAGCGCTCAGATAACACCACTTCCGGCTTTGGATGCAGGAACAACGGTAATGAGATACGTGACTTTTCTTGACGGCCACCCGTAGGGTTGATTACACGGTGAGTCGTTGAAGGGAAATAACCACCTGACGCTTCTTGAAGCATATCACCAATGTTGATGATTAAGTTTCCGAAGTCACATGGTACATCGATCCAATCACCCTCTTTACTCTTTACTTGCAGTCCAGGCTCATTGGCAGCAGGCAAAACCGTTAGCAGGTTAATGTCTTCATGCGCAGCAGCGCGAATAGCGCCGGGCTCTTCTTCGCCTGTCATCGGTGGGTAGTGAAGCACGCGTAGTAATGTTTTGTCGCTGTTATTGATCATTTCTGACAACGCGATAGAGAACTTCTCTTGAACGTCCTTAGGTGCGTACGCTTCAACCCAGCCTAATAGCTCTTGAGCAAATGCATTGGCACGCTCGTAGTACTCTAAGATTTCAGCTTTAAGCTGCTCTGGGATCTGCCCCCAAGGGTAAACATGAAAGTACTCTTTGATGTCTTTCACTTTGTGCCCTTTCGCCACTTCAGACACAGAAGGTGGGAAGTAGCCATCTTGGGTGTCTACGTTAAAGTGAAAATCATTCTTTTGTTCTGAACAGAAAAACTCATGCCAGTTTTTGTAAATTGACTCTACAAGCTCTTGTGGAATCGGGTGGTTTTTCAACACACCGAACCCCGTTTCGCGTAGAGAGGTAACGAACTGTTGAGCAGCATCGTCAGCAAGATAATCGACAGTTTCCAGTTTCATGGCTTTACTTCTTTTTTATTAGACTGAATCATGGATTCTATGGATGGGCATGTTGTAAATCAAACTTTAATGAAAAGTGCACGCGCAAACGTTTTAATGTTGAGCAGTTTGCCAATAAATCAACATTTTCAGTGATCAAAAAACCCATTAAAATATCAATTGCACACCGTTCAATTAAGTGCAATCATTAACACAATCTATGGAGTCCCACTGTAAGATAAATTGAAGGATCAAATAACTCTATGAAAAGCACCTCGACACTCTTAGGATTAACGATTTTTTATGCCATCGTGTTTTTATTTTCTGCGTTGGAACCTAACTCACGTGCAGTTTGGTTTGCGGAGATTATCCCGGCGATTGGTATTCTTGTTGCTATTTGGGCGATTTCGATTCGCTATCAGTTCAGTAATACGGCTTACTTTTTAATGTTCATCTGGCTCTGTTTGCACACTATCGGTGCGAAATATACGTTCTCCGAAGTGCCGTTTGACTGGTTTAACGACATGATTGGTTCAGAGCGAAATAATTTTGACCGCATTGCGCACTTTTCAATTGGCCTTTACGCATATCCGATCGCTGAATACTTGATAAACAAAAAACGGTTCAACAAAGCGTTCTCTTGCTGGTTTGCTTTGTTTGCTATCATGTCACTTGCTGCTGGCTATGAGATTATCGAATGGTGGTATGCGGAGTTGGCTGGTGGCGATGAGGGAATTGCCTTTCTGGGCTCGCAAGGTGACATATGGGACGCCCAGAAAGATATGTTGTGCGATACCGTTGGTGCAGTGTTGTCGTTATTCTTAATGTCGGCTCAACGTCGATTCTCTCAACCATTCTAAATAAGGGTTAAACCCATCAACAATTGGAACCTGTACGATTTGAGCGACCTCGTATTCGTGCAGGTTTTCTATTTTCTCTTCCACCAATTCATAGAGCTCTCGACGAGTTTTGATCACCAGCAACCATTCGTTGTCAGTACAAACCTCCCCTTTCCAAACGTAGTGGCTTTCAATAGGCATTGTTTGAATACACGCGGCTAATTGTGCATCTAGCAAACCTTTAATGATCTGATCTCGATTTTTTTCATTACTGGTTGTACTTAAAACCATGCAATAGTCATGTTTAATACTCATTTTCTAGCCCTTTATTATTTCATCGTCACTTTGCCGCCAATCATTTTGTAAGCGGGGGTTCCTCTTACTAAAGTATCTCTTGCAAACTCTTGTCCGCAAGCGGGGCAAATACATGGGGTTTGTGTGAAATCGTCAACAATGCGCTCTTTGAAGCATTTAACCAGTGCGCCTTTCCCGCCTTTACGGTACTTAAATAGTTGAGTTTTACATTTAGAGCAAAAGATATCGACGGTTTTCGTCGGTTGTTTTTTATTCGGTTTCGCCATGGTTACTTTCTATATCCGGTTTGACCCATACATTATTAAAATCAAACCAACCTAAGGCATTACACTTTGCATTTTGTAACGCACCGCTGTGGTCTTTATTCACGCCTAGCCAGCAGTGAAACATAGGAATCACCTGACAGCTTTTTACTAACTGTCGTCCTAGCTCACGCGCAGGAAAGTCTGTGTGCATGCCGGCACGCCATTGATCGACAAGTTTAGCCCATTCACTAAAATCGTAACCTGAACTGAACTTCTCAATATCACTGTAATCCAGGAGCCAGCCCGCCAACGCGTCATTTCGGTTCGTTGCAATGCCCATAGCTTTCACCCAGATATCCACTTCCTCCGGTGCGGGCGGTTGAGAATCATAACGAATAAACTCAACCTCTATACCGTGCGGTTTTAAGAGTGTCTTGATGGCCTTGGCAACTACTGGAAACATCGGATGCTTTTTCTGATACGCTACGGAAATTACCTTATTAGCCTGTGGTACGCTGCCCGCTTCTGCTGGCCTAAGATCAATCCAACCAGGCTTAAGGCCAAAGGCTTGCAATACTCCCAGTTCCATCACTTTATCTTGTGGAACATGCGAGTAAATCTGGTGACTGTTGAGGGTTTGCGAGAGGAACTCTGCCCAACGTGGATCTTTTGCAATCCCGGTGTTTTTGTTTAGTAATAGGAATGTACAGCCAGGGTCCAGCTCGACTTCATCGGATGAACCTTGTTTATCCATCTTCGGCTTTGACAGGCTTGGATAAACCATTGAAGAATAGGCTTCATCGATTACCCACACCTCCACTTGGTCAAGTAAAGGGCGAAAACCAAAGTAGCCATCAAAAGCAGTCAAAATAAGACGCTTATCATCATTCATTTTAACTTGGAACGGCCCTGTCCCTATCGGTTGTCTATCGAAGCTTTCAGAACGCAAAGCACTCGGTAGCAAAATTTTTGCTTGCGACTCACTCAGAGCCAGAGGAAGGTAGCGATCAGGACGGACGAGCTCAATATCAACGGTCCACTCTTGTGGTGAAGACACCCGCTTTATGTGAGAAAACAAGTTCAAGCCATTTAACGCAAGCACACTCTCAAGAACACAACTGGTTGTTAACGGTTCACCATTATGAAAGCGTACTCCACGACGAAGATAAAAACGCCAATGTGTATCAGAAATTGCTTCCCACGTGTGGGCTAAATCTGGTTGAAGTTGTTCATTTTCATCAAGGCGAGTGAGTCCGCTAAAAATTTGTCTGGCGATGTGCTGTTCAGAACGCCGCATCGGTTTCTGCGGGTTTAACATCGACAATGGTCGATAATAAGGCAAACGCACGACCTGCTCGCCCTGCCGATGTTGAAGCCCTAAATAACCTTGGATAACCTGCGTCAATCGTGCCGCATCGTTATCAAGCGCATCTAGAGCCTGACCGATTTTCCCTTCATCGAGATAACGCCTGGCGAGGTTTTCGCTGACATCGCTTCGATTACGTTTAAAAACGAGTTTCGAAAGTTTTCCTCGACCCGCTGCCGGATGCCACTCAATCCAGCCCTCTTCTTCAAGTTTATTTAGAACAATACGAGCATTACGACGTGTACAAAACAACGCTTCGGTGATGTCTTCGAGCTGAACGTCCGTATCGTGACCGGAAAATTTTTCAAACAGTGTTTCGAACTGAACACGTAAACGAGGGCTACTCATAAAGAGGAAATTCTTATCTTGTTGTCGATAAGCTAAGTTTCCTCATTTTTACCAAAAAGTGCAAACATCACACTATAAATTATTGAATATCGATACCAATTTCTCGCGAAAGTTCAGCCAGTTGTTCCTCGTTGTCTAGCTTGATAGACCATTTACACTCTGCTCCATGAGATAAAACAACGTTCGCTCCTCTACCCAGCAACTGAATTGCATCGGTTTGCGCTTGCAAGGTTACCATTGCACTGCCGGAGAGCTTAATCACTATTTCACGCTGGGTTGCAATGATTTTTCCTAATGAAAACTCAATCACCATCTTAGTTTATACCGACTTTGTTTTGTGTTGTTTCACAGCGATGGTCAAGCGACTGGTACACACTAAACGGCCTCGCTCATCAGTGATATCGATTTGCCACACTTGCGTTGAAATACCCAGATGAAGCGGTTTTGCCGTACCAATCACATGACCACTTCGCATGGCTCGCACATGGTTCGCGTTAATATCTAAACCGACGCAGTAGCTGCCCTCATCGACAGAGAAGTTTGCAGCTAATGAGCCTAATGTTTCTGCGAGCACGACTGATGCACCACCGTGAAGCATTCCTAAAGGTTGATGAGTAAAGCTGCATACGGGCATGGTTGCTGTAAGGGAGTCGTCAGTGAAATCTGTATATTTAATTTGTAGGTGCTCGATCAGGGTATTTTTTGACGTGGCATTCAGAATCTCTATGCTTACGGGCTTTTTCCATATACTCATTGTTTTACTCTTAGTTTCACAAACTGGTTTGTTAGGTTGTAACGATGTGCTAGGAAGCTAGCATAGACGCTACTTGGGCATAACTTCAAGACGTAACATCTCACCTTCTTTATTAATCAGATGAATAACTTGATCCATGCATCATGTTACTATTTGGGTATATACTATTGCTTCAAAACAAAAAATTAAATGGAGCCTGTTATGAAGGTATGGATGAAAGCCTCTGCTCTTTTAACTATCGCGGGTTTAACGGCGTGTAGCGCATCACCGACGGGTCGCAACCAGATCCTGATGTTTTCAGATCAGGAAATGTCATCGCTTGGCGCTAAATCTTTCGAACAAATGAAGAAAGATATCCCAATCAGCAAAGATCGCAAAACGAATGCCTACGTTCAATGCGTTGCCAAACACATCACTGACACCATTCCCGCTCAATCTGGATTTAAAGACTGGGAAGTCGTTGTTTTTGATAGTGAACAAGTCAATGCGTTTGCTCTACCAGGTGGGAAGATCGGCGTGTATACCGGGCTTTTAGATGTCGCGAAAAACCAAGATCAGTTGGCAACAGTCATTGGTCACGAAGTCGCTCACGTCCTCGCTGACCACAGTAATGAACGTCTCTCACAAAGTCAGTTAGCAAATGCCGGGTTGTCTCTAGCAAACGTTGCCATTGGAGCTTCCGAGTACAAACAGTATCAACAAATGACGATGGCGGCACTTGGTGTCGGTGTTCAATACGGTGTTATCTTGCCATACGGTCGTACTCAGGAATCCGAGGCTGATATTGTCGGGCTGGAATTCATGGCAAAAGCAGGTTTCGACCCACGTCAAAGTGTCGATTTATGGAAAAATATGAGTGCTGCATCAGGTGGTTCTCAACCACCTGAATTCTTCTCAACCCACCCATCGCACAGTACGCGCATTAAAGATTTACAAGCAACCATAAATAAGCTGCCTGCGTATAACGCGAAAGCACCAAGATGTGGCTAATTCATTGCTACTATCGTCTACTATACTTAAGCTTGCCAAATAAAAAAGCTCCCTAGGGAGCTTTTAATGATTCTAATCAAGTGCCCAATATCTGTAGCGGCAAACTTAACAAACTATCTCCGAGAGTGGCAAAATACCAGATGATAGAAACAAAACCTCCGACAGAGACCAAGTACCAAGCCAGTGAGAATAGCTGCCCATAACGGGTTAATGGCAATAAATGGCTTTGATGTCGAGCTCTCCATTCCATCACCACTTCCAACATTCCCATTAACAATAAAAACCCTAGCAACGTCAGACCGAAATAGTAACTGATAAAAATGCCTAATAAAGCGGTCGCAATACTGCCAACTAACCCGACCCAAGTATTCATTGAGAAGGTAATACTTTTGAGCACATGGCCACCATCTAATGGTAAAATAGGCAGCAGATTAAATAGGTTTAGCAAGGCGTTAAACACAGCAAGCCCAGCGAAGATCACCTCACCAGTCATCCAATAAAGCAAAGTAAAAACAATACTAAGTACTAAACCGAAAAATGGTCCCATGATTGAGATAACCACATCCTGCCAGCGCGTGTTTATCTTTTCGTCACTTAGCGCCAAACCACCTAGGAATGGAATCAAATAGATTCCTTTGGTCTTCATTCCAAAATACTTCATCGCTCTAATGTGACCATATTCATGGAAAACCAAACAAGCGATCAACGCTAGCGCGAACTCGATGGAAAATAGCCAAGAATATGCAGCGAGACTTGCAGACGCTAACGCCACTTTAATAACTTTCGCACTTTTAAGTGCTTTCATCCCAAGAGATACGAGGCCTATTACACTTAAACGCTTTTCGGATGGTGGCGTAACTTCTGGCACTTGGCGCTCGATGTCTTTTTCATTTCGACAACCTTCATTGATGAGCTCACCGTTAATTGTGACCTTGTAACTCAATTCAAACGGTTGCCATGTTAAAGAACACTCCAAATGACAGTTCAGGATTTCCTCACCCGCAGAGAGCTTAAACTGGTGTAGACAAGTCTCTGCGGTATTGTCACTGGCATCGATTTGAGACACCAACGTATTATCCCAATATAACTGCTGCCACCCAGCCATCGATCCTTCGAGCCTTAGCGAACGACCTAAAAATTCAACATTCAGTAATTCCAATGCGGTTCCTATTGCGTCTATTGAATAACTACATAGCGAGCGCGAATTATGCCTGTGAAGTGAAGAAACCGCAAAGCGAGCTATCTCTTGATTTGATCGTTATTTAACTATAAAGCTCGCAAAACAATTCTGGTCGTACCATTCTCTTCAAAAATATAACGATAATACATGCCCTTACAAGCCATCGTTTGACCTATGCATCATATTTAAAACGCAAAATACGCTCAAACTTTGACAAGTTATTAAACATACAATTAACATTACATTTACATCACCGTTGTATTTCGCGTATTAACAATTGGTGTAAGTACCACACAACAATTACAAGGACTTCGGTCCAGCATTATGACACCCTAGGAGGGTCAAGGATGAACAAGAAGCACTGCTCTCTGCTTACAATTTCAATATTGTTTGCGTGTAATGCCCACTCAGCGGGCTTCCAGGTAGCTGAACATTCGGCATCTGGTCTTGGTCGAGCATTTTCAGGTGAAGGGGCTGTCGCAGATAATGCCAGCGTCCTTGCCCGTAACCCTGCAGCAATGACACTTTTCAAAGAAGCTCAATTTTCGGGCGCGTTATCTATCATCGACCCTGAAGTCGATGTGTACGACACTGTAAACAATGAACACGCGAAAGATGTCGCTCCTTTACAGATCGTGCCAGCAGGTTATTACATCAGCCCTATCAATGATAACTGGGCTTGGGGTATCGGTATGTTCACAACATACGGTGTTGCTACCGACTATCCAAATGATATTTCCGCAGGTGATATGGCGGGTGACACTTCCCTACTTTCAGTAAACATCAACCCTAATGTCGCTTACCGTATCAACGAGTCTTTCAGTGTCGGTGGTGGTATCAACCTCGTATACGCTGAAGCAGAGCTGACTCGTCACAAAGGCGCACTCGCCGGTATTTTAGGTGGTAATAAGTCCGATAACCTTGTCGGCATGGAAGGCGAAACTTTCGCTTGGGGTTGGAATGTCGGCGCTTTATTTGAGCTAAATGAAAACAACCGTTTTGGCTTTGGCTACCGCTCTAAGGTTGATCTAGATTTTGATGACGGTGAGTTTAGTAGTTACGACTCTGGTCGAGCTTCATCACCAAAAGTTGATGGCCGTTTAAAAATCTCTCTCCCTTCAATTATCGAATTATCGGCTTTCCATCAACTGAATGAACAATGGGCTGTACATTACGGCTGGCAACAAACCGACTGGAGCACATTTAAAGAACTAAAAGCGACCAGTAACGAATGTAATGACGGAGTATGTTTCTTTAAACCTGAGAAATATGAAGACAACAATCGCTACTCCATTGGTGCAACTTACATACTTAATACAGACTGGACATTCCGTGCAGGCTTTGCGTACGACGAACAAGCAGGTGAAGCGACATTGAGTATCCCTGACAGTGACCGTTTTTGGTACAGCGCGGGCCTAACTTACGCAATGAGTGAGAATTTAACTTTCGATGCAGGCTTTGCACTTGTTAAGAGTAAATCAGGCTCTTTCACTGAGACAAATGCTCTGGGTGAAGAGATTAAGTTTGACTCAGAAGGTACTGCTTACATCAGCGCGGTACAGATGAACTACACCTTCAAATAATGGGATTACGGAGTAAACCAATGAAACACACGTTTAAATTATCAATGCTTTGTTCTGCAATCCTTCTTGCTGGTTGTGGTGATGATACCTCCAGCTCTGGTACTTCCGACAAAGTTCAATTTGAAGATGAAGTCCAAGCATTGCTTGATCGCGAAACATCCATCAGTTTTACGCTTCAAGGAGCGAACGCAGATGTACCGGCACCGTCTTACTTATTAATGGACACAAGCGATGGTACGCTTGGTCTGCCAACTGATGGCGATGATGCTTTAACCAACCCTAGAGCCTCAATGAACACGATGGATGGATGGTCAACGTCTATGCCAATCGTTCTTAACTTCAACGGCGACGGTTTTGCAACGGGCATGCTGTCGTCTGGTGTTAAAGTCATCAAGATTAACCAACGCTTAACCGAGTGGGACGGTAAATCTAACCCAATCGAAGAGGTACTCGTTCAGAATCAGGACTACGTAGTTCAAGCAAAAGGTAGCTCTCTATACATCCAGTTCTTGGCTGCACTTGATGAGTCAAGCGAGTACATTTTTGCGGTTACACAAGATGTTACTGACGTGAATGGTGAGCCAATTGGTACATCAGCAAGTTATGCGACTGGTAAATCGAAAGAAATCGTTTATGAAACTGGCGACCTTGCTTCTGTTCAAGCAGTCACTCAGGCGGTTGAAGGCATTTTTGGTCTAGCTCAAGTTAATCCTAACGACATCGTTTACTCCTCATGGTTCAGTACCCAGTCTGTAGGTGATACGTTAGCGGCAGTCAAAGGAGTAACCGCTACTGGTTTTTCTACTGGCGCAAACACACTAAATACCGTTTACAAAAATGACTCAAACGAAGGTTCAGTAGACTTATCAACGGCCTACACAATAACGCTCGGTGAAACCCAAGACTTTAGCACTGCGCTAGACTCTGACGATGACTTTAGTAAATACATTAGCGATCTAGACGCAGCTAAAACGGCAATTAAAGGCCTTTACATGCAATCAGGTGCCGATGTAAGCGTGACACAAGGTGTGGTAAGACTGCCTCATTACTTGGAAAAAGGCGCAAGCTGGAACATGCAACCAATGGTATCTGCGATGCCAAGCCTAGCGAAGCTAAGCGCAGCATTAGCGGATCCGAACGAGCAAGCAAACATGGTTCAGCAGCTATCAACAGGCGTTTTTGCAAATGATCCTGTTGATGTGACAAAGCTTGCTACAGATCCTACAGAGCAGCTAAAACTTGTTGGAGCTAAGCTTACTCTTACCGATGGTACCCAGCTTGATAGTGAGCGTATTATTACTCGCTACTCGCCTGTTCCCGTAGTGAAATCGGTTGAAGATGTCGAAGTACTGGTCTTCACACCTAAATCTGGCGTCGCGACAGACGTTGTGATTTATCAACACGGCATCACCTCAGCGAAAGAGAATGCGTACGCGTTCGCGTTCAATATGGTAAAAGCAGGTGTGGCAGTTATCGCTATTGACTTACCTATTCATGGTACGCGCAGCTTAGATGAACAACGTTCCGCAAATGCGAATGTACTGGCTTATCTAAATCTTTCCAACTTAGCCGTTGCGCGTGACAACCTACGTCAAAGTGTTCTGGATGTGTTAGGTTTGCGCGCTAGCTTGGTAGTATCTGCTCAAGGCGGTCTTTTAGCTGGAGGTCCTCTGCAAGGCTTCAACCCAATGACGGGTTCAAAAGTCAAAATGCTAGGTCATTCACTTGGCGGTATTGTAGCTACATCTGCCGTCGCAGCAGCAAACAATACATTGGGCAGCCCTTCTGCGGATGCGCTGTACACCTTTAGTTCTGCATCAGTACAGAACTCTGGTGGGCAAATTGGTAATTTGTTACTGGGTTCAGACAATTACGGCCCTCAGATCAAACATAACCTCGCTTATGCAGCATCAAAAGACTATGCGAATTACGCTGATGCATCATGTGCGGATCTAGAAGATAAAACATGTTACGAAGCTTTTGAGGCTGCGGCAACGGAAGCTCAAGTAGCAGCGCTAGAAGCAGGTTTCTCACAATTTATCTATGCAGCACAGACTACACTAGACACTGTCGATCCGTTCACAAACGCTTCAGATTTAGTGGCATCTGGCTCGCTAACGACACCATTCTTTATGACAGAAGTGGATGGCGATAGCACAGTACCAAACAGCGTTCCAAATGCACCATTCGCGGGTACTGAACCGCTTGCTAATAAGCTAGGGTTGAAGACTGTGAACAGTACGGACACTACTGTGAATGCAACTGCGAGCTTTGTACAGTTTAATGCTACTGCATCGCACAGTACTTTTGCTTCGCCAAATGGCACTTTGTCTGATATTGATCATCATGTAGAGATGCAGATGGAAAACACTGACTTCTTAATGGATGACGCATTAACAGGTGCCACTAACACTTCTGTTTTGAAGTAATCGCAACATCCTTCCTACCAAAGCCCAGTTTCTACTGGGCTTTTTCATTTCAATTCTATTCAAACCCACTCATATTTCCTCTGCTATAGTTAAATCGATGTCTTTGCCTAACTCACTTGTTTAAAAGGAAAACTCTATGCGCGTATTGACTGTT
>NZ_JADDYG010000139.1:39710-41298 GCF_015163535.1 Vibrio sp. OPT46
CTAACAGGTGTCACTAACACTTCTGTTTTGAAGTAATCGCAACACCCTTCCTACCAAAGCCCAGTTTCTACTGGGCTTTTTCATTTCAATTGTATTCAAACCCACTCATATTTCCTCTGCTATAGTTAAATCGATGTCTTTGCCTAACTCACTTGTTTAAAAGGAAAACTCTATGCGCGTATTGACTGTTATTGCCACTGTATTACTTCTTGCTGCATGCGGAAGTAGCCAATATCTGATGTCGACAAATGAAGGGAAAATTATTACCTCTTACGGTAAACCAGACCTGAACGAGGAAACGGGTATGTACGAGTATGAAGACATGGATGGTAAAGAAATGAGCATTTCAAAAGAGCAAATTGTCCAGATTGTCGAACGTTAACGACAGGCCCTCTGTAAATTAGAGGGCTATGTTCTAGCCACCCTCTCTCTACATTTACCTCTTTTAGGCTTGTAATCGTTGTAGAAATTGACACAACCAATTCATAAGCCAAAACAATTAATAGTGTCTTTTATACTTCCGTATTATTTATTTAGCGAATATTTTACATCTTCACCTTAATCAGGTTGGAGTATTGTAAAATCTAGTCTTTAATTCGCTAACACCCTTTTATTTCTCAGGATAAAGTGGATAATACCGCCACAAAATAACATTACTAAGGTGAGTCCTTATGTCTATTGAAGCTACTCTGCTTGCGCGCTGCGAGTCAAAATGTGAACTGTGTTCTTCTGAATCTCAACTAACTGCATACGCTGTCCCACCTCACGGTAATGTGACGGTTGATACTGCCATTATGGTTTGTGATAAGTGTCTGGGTGAGATCGATGAGCCAAAAGACATTAACCACTGGCGTTGTCTAAACGAAAGTATGTGGAGCCAGGTTCCTGCTGTACAAGTGACTGCATGGCGCCAACTCACTCGCCTAAACACAGAAAGCTGGGCTCAAGATGCTCTTGACATGATGTACATGGAAGAAGAGCAAATGAACTGGGCAATGAAAGGGATGTCTGCTGACGATAAAACTGTTGACTGTAACGGCACTGAACTTAAGAAAGGTGACGATGTAACAGTAATTAAAGACCTACCAGTAAAAGGCACTAACCAAGTAATCAAACAAGGTACAGTGATTCGTGGCATTAGCCTTGGCGATGATCCAAAGCTAGTTTCGGGTAAGGCAAATGGTGGTCAGTCGATGTACGTGATCGCAGAATACTGCCGCAAGAAGTAATATCGCACTTCAGTCATGTCAAAACGGGGCACCAATGGTGCCCCGTTTTTCTATACAACACTTAATCTACTCTCATGTCTACCTCCTCTAGAGTGTTTCTTTTCTAGGGCGTAGGTTGAGTAGGCATGTTTTACAAATAAAAAAATACCGGCTCATAGGCCGGTATTTCTTACACTATTTCAATATTAACGGTACATACCGATGTCTTTTTGAATATGTGCTGACAAGTCTTCTGCGTAGTAACTGCGTGGCGCAGTGTTATCTACAAATAGAATGTCCAGTAAGTGAGCAATCAGTCCTTTGAAGTTAACCGCGTAGGTTTTCTTATCCATAGAGGTTGGTAAAGCTACATTTGTCAT
>NZ_JADDYG010000140.1:0-1312 GCF_015163535.1 Vibrio sp. OPT46
TGTACTAATTGCCCGTGAGGCTTAACCATACAACACCCAAGGGGTTTTGATGGACTCAATGAAAGAACGTTGAATGTGTAAGAACGAGAATTAAAAAAACAGCTTTCCGAATTAAAGAATTTGCTTGGCGACCATAGCGTTTTGGACCCACCTGATTTCCATGCCGAACTCAGAAGTGAAACGAAATAGCGCCGATGGTAGTGTGGGGCTTCCCCATGTGAGAGTAGGACATCGCCAGGCTTTAGTTTTAAGAAGCCCGCTCGAAAGAGCGGGCTTTTTTGCATCTATAGAGTTTTAAAATTAGCCCACTTTATACCTAAAAAGTGTTCATCTAAGGTGCGATATACTTGCTCTCTGCAACCTTCCAAAAGGCTTTAACAAGCGGATTCTCCAGCTGAGTTTTGTTGCAGCAAACACCAAGTTTAAAAGGTTTAATTGGTAAGACTTTTAAACGATTTATCTTTTCTCTTACCGGACTGTTGTTGATTACAACATCAGGTGCGATACCTACTCCACACCCCAATGCAACCATACTTACGATGGCTTCATGTCCGGAGGTTTGTGCGTAGATCTTTGGCTTTATTTTCATTTGTTTGAGCCAAGTATTGGCCCTGTCCCTTGCCGTTCCTGCTTCTGGGAGTATGAATGGAATGACCGACCAGTCTGGTTTTTCTTTTTGTAGCTCTTCAGCAAACGCACTAACCCCAACAGGTACGATGACAGAAAGTGGGATTTCACTGATCGTTTCAAATGCGATTTTATTTGGCATCTGTTCTGACTTGGCTGATATGGCAATATCGGCTTCATCTGCTAGTATTTTGTCGATCGCTTGAGCTGGATCGCCGGTTGATAGTTTGAACTCAATGAAAGGGTTCTGAATACGAAAGTCAGAGATTAGCTCCGGAAGATGGCTGTAGCTTGCAGTAACAGAACAAAAGAGACGGATTTCTCCTTTCAATTCATCCTCGGTTCCCTTCAGGTGACTCTGATACTGCTGCCATTCGCCAAGAATCTTTAAGGCAACTGGGACTAGCTTTTTACCTTGGATAGTTAAATCAACGCTACGGTTGTCGCGTAAAAACAATTGTTGGCTGGTTTCCTCCTCTAATTTTTGTATCTGTCGGCTTAAGGCTGAAGGGCTAATATGCATTGCCGCTGCGGTCTTGGCGAAACTTTTACTCTCACAGAGATGAATGAAAAGTTGCAGGCTTTTGATATTCATTAAATTTTCATTTCCATGTTGCATAAATTGCAATAACTAATTGTGAATATATCACTTTAAGCAATCTCATGTCTGTTTTAGTATGAAGTT
>NZ_JADDYG010000140.1:1322-3578 GCF_015163535.1 Vibrio sp. OPT46
AATATTCATTAAATTTTCATTTCCATGTTGCATAAATTGCAATAACTAATTGTGAATATATCACTTTAAGCAATCTCATGTCTGTTTTAGTATGAAGTTATTCGGTAAGGCAATTACTGACCTCAATGGAAGAATCTCAAAGGAGCACCCAGATGGCTAATTATTTCAATACCCTAAACTTGCGCGAGCAGTTGGACCAATTAGGTCGTTGTCGTTTTATGGACCGCAGTGAGTTCGCTTCAGAAGCGGATTATCTGAAAGGTAAGAAAGTAGTCATTGTAGGTTGTGGTGCTCAAGGTCTTAACCAAGGTCTGAACATGCGCGACTCTGGTCTAGACGTTGCTTATGCGCTTCGCCAAGCCGCGATTGATGAGCAACGCCAGTCATTCAAAAACGCAAAAGACAACGGTTTTGAGGTAGGTAGCTACGAAACGCTAATTCCACAAGCTGATCTAGTAGTAAACCTTACTCCAGATAAGCAGCACACAAACGTTGTTGAGACGGTAATGCCGTTAATGAAAGAAGGCGCAGCACTAGGTTACTCTCACGGTTTCAACGTTGTTGAAGAAGGCATGCAAATCCGTAAAGACCTAACGGTAGTAATGGTTGCACCTAAATGTCCAGGTACGGAAGTTCGTGAAGAATACAAGCGCGGTTTCGGTGTACCGACTCTTATCGCTGTTCACCCAGAGAACGACCCAAAAGGTGAAGGTTGGGATATCGCGAAAGCTTGGGCTGCTGCAACCGGTGGTCACCGTGCTGGCTGTCTAGAGTCTTCTTTTGTTGCTGAGGTGAAATCTGACCTAATGGGTGAGCAAACTATCCTTTGTGGCATGCTACAGGCTGGCTCTATCGTGTGTTACGAGAAGATGATTGCTGATGGTATCGATCCTGGCTACGCAGGCAAGCTTCTTCAATACGGCTGGGAAACGATCACGGAAGCTCTGAAGTTTGGTGGTATCACTCATATGATGGATCGCCTAACTAACCCTGCGAAAGTAAAAGCATTTGAACTTTCTGAAGAGCTAAAAGAGCTGATGCGTCCGCTATACAACAAGCACATGGATGACATCATCACAGGTCACTTCTCTAGCACGATGATGGCTGACTGGGCAAACGACGATGCAAACCTACTAGGCTGGCGTGCAGAAACGGGTGAAACTGCTTTCGAAAACTACCCAGAAACTGACGTAGAAATTTCTGAGCAGGAGTACTTCGATAACGGTATCCTGATGGTTGCTATGGTTCGTGCGGGTGTTGAGCTAGCATTTGAAGCGATGACCGCTTCTGGCATCATCGATGAGTCTGCTTACTACGAGTCTCTACACGAGCTGCCACTTATCGCAAACACTATCGCACGTAAGCGTTTATACGAGATGAACGTGGTTATCTCTGATACGGCTGAATATGGTAACTACCTATTTGCTAATGTAGCAACGCCGCTACTGCGTGAAAAATTCATGCCTTCTGTTAGTACAGACGTCATTGGTAAAGGTCTAGGTGAAACTTCTAACCAAGTGGATAACGCGACTCTTATCGCTGTGAATGAAACAATCCGAAACCACCCTGTAGAATATATCGGTGAAGAACTACGTGGTTATATGACAGATATGAAGCGCATCGCGGTTGGTGGCTAATTTTCTTTGCTTCAAAGTAGAGAAAATATTAAATGAACTCTGGCCAGACTGGAGTGATAAATACAAAATAAAACACAACATCTAATCAAAAGGCTTGGTCGCCGTTGACCAAGCCTTTTTGTTTTTAGCCGATTTATCTGCGCGCCGATAAGAAAAACGCTCCTTTGTGAGGAGCGCTTTGATACTTATTTTTCAGCAAGCTTTTCTTCAAGTTGCGCCAACTTCTGTTCCATTTCTGTTAGCTTTTGACGTGTACGTAGTAAAACTTGAGTTTGAACATCAAACTCTTCGCGACTTACAACATCTAGCTTGTTTAGCTGGCCTTGGATTACTTGACGAACTTTCTGATCGACATCAGAGCCCAATTCTTTTACAGGTTGAGGCATTGAGTCGTGAATCTGTTTAGCAATTTGCTCTAATTTCTTTGGGTCAAACATAGTGGCTAAAACTCCTTTTGATTTGTCCTCATTTTAAGTAAATGATACGTGAAAGTCGCCATTTAGATGGCAAAAAAGAGAGCGGCAATAAAAAAGGCCACCGAAGTGACCTTTTTGAATGCCTTAATAGCTTATCTGTTATCCGCTAATTCACGATGAGCTGCTTTCGCTTCGTCAACTCG
>NZ_JADDYG010000140.1:3588-6560 GCF_015163535.1 Vibrio sp. OPT46
AGCAATAAAAAAGGCCACCGAAGTGACCTTTTTGAATGCCTTAATAGCTTATCTGTTATCCGCTAATTCACGATGAGCTGCTTTCGCTTCGTCAACTCGCGCTAACTTTTCCAAGTCTTTGTCTTCAACAAATACTGGCAGAGGTTTGTGTTTTTCAGCTAGGTAGCTGTAAATCACAGGTAGTACGAATAGTGTGAACAGTGTACCGATTGCAAGGCCAGCAACGATGACGATACCGATACTGAAACGTTGCGCGGCACCTGCACCTGTTGCGTACATCAACGGGATCAAACCTGCGATCATCGCTGCAGTGGTCATTAGGATAGGGCGAAGACGCACTTTCGCAGCTTTCATCACCGCATCAATACGAGACCGTTTATTATGTAACTGCTCTTCTTTGGCTACTTCACAGATCAAGATACCGTGCTTGGTTATTAGGCCGACCAGCGTGATCAAACCAACCTGCGAGTAGATGTTCATCGAGGCTGTACCCCAGGCCAATGCGATCAAGGCACCACAGATTGCCAGAGGTACAGATACCATGATGACAATAGGGTCGCGGAGTGATTCAAATTGAATCGCCAGAACGAGGAAGATGATCGCAAGTGCAAGACCGAAGGTTGCATACAAGGCACTACCTTCCGTTACAAACTGACGAGATTCGCCCATGTAATCGTGGTTATAGCCTGCAGGCAGCTTGGTTTGTGCAATATTCTCAAACCAGTCGATTGCGTCACCCATAGCAACACTAGGCGATGGTACTGCACCCACAGTCGCTGAGTTTAGCTGGTTGAAGTGTGGCAAAGAGCGAGGCTCAGCCACCACATCGATAGTAATCAGACTGCCTAATGGAACCGCTTTACCATCTACAGAGCGTACATAGTAGTTCTTCATCGATTCTGGGTTTAGACGCCATTTACGCTCAACTTGAGGAATCACCTCATACGAGCGACCATTCAGGTCGATTCGGTTTACATAACCATCTGCCATCATGGTGCTGAGAGTGATGCCAATGTCTTGCATCGTCACACCGTAGGCACCCGCTTTGTCTTTATCGATCTTGATCTTCATCGTTGCTGAATCGTAGTTCAAATCCAGGTCGGAATAGACAAACATTGGGCTACTTGCAACATCGGTTAGAATATCGCTAGCGATAGTAAACAAGCTCTCGAAGCTATTTGGTGTTGTAATTACAAACTGAACAGGTAGACCTGAGCCTGCACCTGGAAGCTCTGGCATTTGGAATGCAGTGACAGACATACCAGGCACACTTGATACTAGGCCACCCACACGTTTCGTGATTTCAGATTGGCTTGCCTCTCGTTCACTCCAAGGCTTCAATGTTGCTAGGCCAAACGCTTGGTTTGAGTTTGGTACACCATTAAAGACCTGTGCGTATTCCACCTCCGGTTGATCTGAGAGTATTTGGTTTACGTCATCCATGGTATTTTGGATATAGTCCAAGTTCGCGTTTGATGGGGCGGTACCCATCAGCATGACCACACCTTTATCTTCAGATGGTGCTAGTTCGCTAGGAATAAACTTGAACAAGACCGGTAAGCTTGCAAATACAATGATTGCAAACGCAATAACAACCGGACGATGAGCCATTACCGCTTTCAACATGCCTTCGTAACGAGTGGTCATGCCATCAAGGATATGGTGAACTTTTTGCTCAAACTTGCTTGGCTTCTCGTTCGCCTTCAGCATCTTCGAACACATCATTGGTGATAGTGTCAAAGCGATGATGCCGGATACGAATACTGAACCTGCCAGTGTCAAAGCGAACTCTTTGAACAATGAACCGGTGATACCACCCATCAATGCGATCGGCGCGTACACTGCACCTAGCGTCAATGTCATCGCGATAACTGGAACCGCAATTTCACGCGTACCAATAATTGCAGCTCGGAATGGCGATTCCCCTTCTTTGATGTGACGGTCAACGTTTTCTAGTACAACGATCGCGTCATCCACCACCAGACCGATGGCAAGCACCATCGCCAGTAGCGTCATCAAGTTCCAAGAGAACCCCATTGCCTGCATCACCATTGCCACACCAATCAATGAAAGTGGAATGGTCACGATAGGAATGATTACCGCGCGGAATGAGCCCAGGAACAGTGTGATAACCACAAGTACGATTACTGCTGCTTCAAGAATCGTTTTCACTACTTCGTGAATCGATTCGTTGATGGCGATAGTTGAGTCGTACATTACGTTCATTTTGATGTTACTTGGTAGATTGCGCTCAAGCTGAGGCAACAGTTCAAGTACGTCTGCTGCAATGTTGATTGGGTTAGCACTTGGCGCTGCGTTGATCGCTGCAACCACAGCTTCTTGACCGTTTGCACTTGCGCGATAAACGTCGTGACTCTTCTCTAGCGTTACTTTAGCGATATCACCTAGGCGGATGACATCCCCTTCACCAGTTTTCACGACCAATGCTTCAAGTTCAGCAACGTTTGATACCTGAGTATCTGCGCTACCGTTATAAAGCACGAACTCACCCGTCGCTTGACCGGTTGCAGATTGGTAGTTGTTGGCGTTAAGAACGCTCATCACATCGGTTGCGGTCAACTTCAAAGCGCCCATTTTGGCAGGATCTAGCCATACGCGCAGTGCGTACTTCATACCACCATACAGGTCAACTTTGGACACACCGTTTACGGTGAACAACTGCGGGTTGATTACACGTTCAAGGTAGTCAGTGATCTGGCTTGAAGATAACTCGTCACTCGTAAAGCCGATGTACAGTACCGCCGTTGTCGAACCTGTCGACATGGTTACGGTTGGGTCTTCGGCTTCTTTTGGTAGCTGTGAACGTACCGAGTTGGTTTTCGCCAGAATGTCAGACAACGCCGCATTTGGGTCAGTATTCAACTTCATGTTTACAGTAATGGTCGATTTACCCAGTACCGATTGCGAAGTCATGTAATCAATATTATCGGCTTGCGCTACCGCTTGCTCCA
>NZ_JADDYG010000141.1:0-952 GCF_015163535.1 Vibrio sp. OPT46
ATTTTTAACATGCTGATTTCCTTCGTTGTTCCTCCCAAAGCCTCTCTCGCTTCCTCTACAAAGAAACCATTCTCGTTGAACCAAGCATCCTGTAGCTACTTGGGTATGCATAATTGGTAGCTATTTATCTTCTAATTATAAATTCATACTTGAAATGTTTGTTTTTTGATCTATTGTGACGAAGTGTCATTTATGACGGTTCGTCAACTTTAGTTGCGTTCCTGTATTAAAGAATCGTGTTACAATTATTGGGAGTGTGTTGGTATACGGATCAAAGGATTATGTTTAACTTTCGCTGTAAAAAATATAGCAAGCAAGACGGATGTCGTGTGTCTTCAGGGCTAACAAAAAAGCAACAGGCGATTGCTGATCGTGAGATAGAGCTTATTCAATTGGCTAAGTCTTTAGTTCAAGAGCAAGGCTTTGCCAACTTAACGATGGACAAGCTTACAGCGTCAAGCCCTTATTCTAAAGGGACGATCTACAATCATTTTTGCAGCAAAGAAGATGTGATTCTTGCGCTTTGTATTCATTCGCTGAAAAGCGAAGCAATATTTTTCGAACGTACCGCCAAATTTAATGGCAATACCAGAGAAAAAATCATTGCGATGCATGTAGGTTATCGTATTTACGCTCGTATGGAGCCAGTACTATCAACCTGTGCGATTGTTGCAAAGACGCCTTGGGTTCTAGAGAAGGCTTCGCCTAAACGTGTGAATGAACTGAATAACTTGGAAGAACAAGTAATAGATGGTGCTGATGCGCTGGTGAACAATGCGGTAGAATGTGGTGATCTTAAGTTTTCTCCCGCAATTGGTTCTGATGCTATTGTATTCGCCAACTGGTCTATTGCATTCGGTTCAAACGCTTTGGCGCAAAATGCATCGAACAGTCGATGTATTCAGCGAATTCAAGACCCATTCTCAGTACTGCACAACGCGAATATGTTACT
>NZ_JADDYG010000141.1:962-9041 GCF_015163535.1 Vibrio sp. OPT46
AGTGAACAATGCGGTAGAATGTGGTGATCTTAAGTTTTCTCCCGCAATTGGTTCAGATGCTATTGTATTCGCCAACTGGTCTATTGCCTTCGGTTCAAACGCTTTGGCGCAAAATGCATCGAACAGTCGATGTATTCAGCGAATTCAAGACCCATTCTCAGTACTGCACAACGCGAATATGTTACTTGATGGTTTAGGTTGGTCGCCTTTATCTACAGAATGGGACTACCGTAAAACCTGGCGTCGAGTGGAGCAGGAGTTATTTAGTGAAGAGCTTGCTTATTTAGAGTCAGTGAATCGCTAATAAACTGGAAAGGCCAATCTGACGTTATGGTTGGCTTTTTTATCGCACTATTGTGACGAATCGTCATTAAATCTCGAAGGTTGGCGTTCAGCCAATGATCACGAGAAGCATAGGAAGTTACTAAAAACTAACTTATGTAGCCAAATTCATTCGATCTAAAGTTTGCATGTCGAGTTTGTCTGGTTATTTACAGCATTTGCTGTTTTTTTAGTTTTTAAATTTGACGAAACGTCACAAAAGGAGAGTGTGATGCCACATCACAACGTTCAACAATACGCCCGTTCAGGGTGGGGTAAGCTACCAACGAATTACAGTGTATTGGTGATGCTTGCTACCGTTTTATTGATTGTCATAGCAACCATTGGAGGAAAAAATCTTTACTTTAGAGGAGATTACGACATCTTCTTTGATGGAACAAATGAGCAGTTACTTGCGTTTGATGAAATTCAAACCACCTTTGCAAAATCTGACAGTCTTGCTTTGGTTATAGCGCCAAAGAGCGGCACTGTTTTTACTCCTAGCACATTATCTCTTATTCAGCAGATCACTGACGAGGCGTGGCAAGTTCCATACTCGACCCGCGTTGATTCCCTCGCCAACTACCAGCATACCGAAGCGTTTGAAGATGATCTTCTTGTCGAAGATTTACTGTATAGCGAATATGAATTGACACCTCAACGAGTAGAGAAAGTCAAAAGTATTGCGTTGAGTGAGCCGGTTTTGAAAAGTTCACTGATTTCTGAAAAAGGAGATGTCACGGTCGTAAACATTACGGTCCAACTCCCTGAAATAGATAAAACTGCTGAAGTACAAGAGGTGGTTGCTTACATAAACGGAATGATTGAGCGTTATCAGCAAGTGTACCCAGACACGGAATTCCATAAGGCTGGTATTATTGCAATGAACTACGCGTTTATGACCGCAGCCCAAGATGATAGCGCAACATTAGTGCCTACTATGTTACTAGTGATATTGGTGTTTCTGACCATCATGTTGCGCTCATTGCTTAGCGTCATCGCGACACTCATCGTTATTATCGGCTCGGTTATGGTTACAATGGGCTTGTCAGGATGGGCTGGTATGTTCTTAAGCACGGCGACCGTTAATGTGCCTACCTTGGTGATGACGCTTGCCGTCGCAGACTGTGTACACATCATCGCGACAATGCGTCAGTCTATGCAAAACGGCTTTAGTAAAGCCCACTCTATTGAGCGAAGTATTGCGCTCAATTTCATGCCTATCTTGATTACCTCCATTACCACCGCGATCGGCTTTTTAATGATGAATATGTCGGATTCTCCAATCCTGAGAGATTTCGGCAACCTATCAGCCCTTGGCGTCATGGTTGCTTGTTTCCTTTCCATCACGTTACTTCCCTCCTTGCTTAATATCCTTCCGGTTACGGTGAAGTCGGATACTTCTGATGAAAGAAAGCACTTTATGGATCATTTAGGAGATTTCGTGGTGTCAAAGCGACATGCGTTATTGCCGTTGTCGGTGCTTGTTATTGTCGCGAGTGCGAGCTTGATTCCGCTGAACAAAGTCAATGATGAATCCGTCGAGTACTTTGGCCATAGCAATGAATTTCGCCGAGCGGCTGATTTTATGGAAGAGCGAATCAGTGGCATGGCGAACATCAGTATCGCGATAAAAACCAACGAATCGCAGGGCATTGCCGATCCTAATTTTCTCAATTCCGTGGGTAAATTTACTGACTGGCTAAGGTTGCAGTCAGAAACGGACCATGTTGCGACCTTGAGCGATGTTTATAAGCGCCTAAACAAGAACATGCATGGAGATGATCAGGCTTATTACTCGCTCCCTCAAGACAGAGAATTAGCGGCTCAATATCTGCTGCTTTATGAAATGTCACTACCGTATGGTTTAGATTTGAACAACCAAATCAATGTAGATAAGTCGTCGATCAAGATGGTTCTCACCGTGGAGAACTTGGGCAGCGTCGAGCTTGTTGATTTGGAAAATCGCATTTACCAATGGTTTAACGAAAACGCGCCTCAATATGATGTTGTTGCGTCTAGTCCTTCACTGATGTTTGCGCATATTGGTGAAACGAATATGGCCAGCATGCTGTCAACCTTGCCCATTACTCTTGTCTTAATCTCTGCATTACTGATCTTTGCCTTGCGTTCGTTCAAGCTTGGCTTAATTAGTCTTGTCCCGAATATTGCTCCTGCGCTTATTGGTTTTGGTATTTGGGCGCTGGTTTCTGGCGAGATTAACTTGGGATTGTCTGTCGTTGTGACATTAACGCTTGGTGTTGTTGTCGATGACGCCGTTCACTTTCTTTCTAAATATCAACACGCTCGTAAAGATGGCCACAGTGCGGAGCAAGCGGTTCGCTACGCCTTTCGTACCGTGGGGCGCGCACTCTGGATTACGACGGTCGTGCTTGTTGCTGGTTTCTCTGTTCTGGCGATGTCGAGCTTCCGTTTAAATGCCGATATGGGACAGCTGAGTGCCATTGTCATCTTTATTGCCCTTGTTGTGGATTTCATCTTCCTACCGACTCTACTGATGTTGTTTGACAAAGGCGTTTACGACGAGGTGGAGCGCCGAAATAAGCTTAAATCAACTGACTCTCAAACCAAGACTGTTACTCAGTCATAACGAATTAAAGGATCGAACATGAATTTAGTAAAAAATGCCTTAAAAGTATCAGTACTTTCTGTCTCGCTTATTATGAGTCATGCGGTGTTGGCGGATGAAGCCAAAGGACTAGAAATTGCCCAAGAGCGCAAAGCCCGTGATGAAGGGTGGGGGGATTCTGTTGCTACGATGCAAATGATTCTGCGAAACGCGCAAGGAGAAAGCAGCACACGTTTAATGCGCTTACAATCACTCGAAGTTGATGGCGATGGTGACAAAGGGCTCACGATATTTGATGAACCGAGAGATGTAAAAGGCACGGCGTTTCTTAACCATTCTCATACGGTGGGTGCCGATGACCAATGGCTTTACCTTCCTGCACTGAAACGTGTGAAACGTATTTCCTCGCGTAACAAATCAGGTCCTTTTATGGGCAGTGAATTCGCGTATGAGGATCTCAGTTCCTTTGAGATTGAAAAATACCGTTTCAACTACCTAAAAGATGACAGCATAAACGGGCAAGATGTTTTCGTCGTAGAACAAATTCCGACCGATAAGAACTCAGGTTATACCAAGCAAACGGTGTGGTTAGATAAAGCGCATTATCGTCCACTTAAAGTTGAGTTTTACGACCGCAAAGGCTCTTTGTTAAAAACGCTTTCTTTTTCCGATTACAAGCAATATCTCAACCAATATTGGCGAGCGCATACTATGGCGATGACAAACCATCAAACAGGAAAAAGTACTGAGCTAACGACTAGCGAAATGCGTTTTAACACTGGATTACAAGACAATGACTTTCATAAGAATGTGTTGAAGCGAGTGAGGTAGTGGAGGAAAAATGAAGCGATTAAATGCTGGGTTGTTGCTTAGTGCAGCAGCCTTTTTTTACTCGATGCCTCTGACTGCCGTCGAGCTTGCAGGACAAGTCAATATTGAGCATCGTCAGTTTTTTAAAACGGGCTCTCAGGGTCAGAGCAAAGCGCAAACGTCATTGGTTTTGCAGCCAGAATTTTACTGGGAGATGCAAAATGGTGATGCAAACTTTACTTTCACACCTTTCTATCGTCTGGATGGTCTAGACGATGAGCGAAGTCATGGTGACATACGAGAGGCACTTTATCTGACTTATTGGGATGATTATGAGCTTCGAGTTGGGATTAGTAAGGTCTTTTGGGGAGTGACTGAATCAGCCCATTTAGTTGATGTAGTAAACCAAACAGATGCCATTGAAGCCGTCGATGGTGAAGATAAACTCGGTCAGCCGATGTTACATTTTACCTCTTTCAAAGACTGGGGCACCGTCCACGCAATGTTGTTACCTTACTTTAGGGAACGAACGTTTGCGGGTACAGATGGCCGCTTGCGAACCGAACCCGTTGTCTCTGATGATGCTATCTATGAATCAAGCAGAGAAGAGAAGCACGTAGATGTGGCTTTTCGATATTCGAAAATGCTTGGCGATTGGGACGTAGGCCTAAGCTATTTATATGGAACAAACCGGGATCCTTACTTTCGTTTAGAGTACGGAGAATTAAAGCCTTACTACGCTCTGATGAGTCATGTCGGTCTGGATGTGCAAGGAATTGTTGGCGATTGGTTATGGAAACTAGAAAGTGTTTATCGAGATAGCGCTGATAATCATGTCGGTCTTGTGACGGGTTTTGAGTATACCTTCGTCGGTGCATTTGACACGGTTTGGGATGTGGGAGTTATTGGTGAGTACCTCTATGACAGTCGTGGGAACAACGCACAAACTATCGGTCAAAATGATGTGTTTGCAGGTATTCGTTGGGCGCTCAATGATGAGGACGGAACGGAAGTATTGACGGGAATTACGAAGGATTTAGATAACGATGATGTTTACAATGCTAAGTTAGAAGCATCGAGCCGAATATCGAATCACGTTAAGTGGCAAATTGATGCTTGGTTGTTTAAAAATGAAACACCAAATGATTTGCTCTACTTCGCTAGAGATGACGATTTTATCGAGCTATCTATTCAATACTATTTCTAAAACAAAAGGGCACAACTAAACGGCAGATTAACTAAAGATGACATTTTTGACGTTTTTGTGCTCTTTTTATTCAATAACCTCTTCTTTTCGTAATTCAATTTGGCATTGGTGCCCGGTTTGGCTACTATGTACAGCTATCAAAAAACCAATCACTCCCTTATGGACACTACCTACAGGTAGATGAGGAAACGATGCAACATCTAGAAGAGATCATTGCTAGCGCGAGCACTGCAATTGAAGCTGCCGAATCGCTAGTCGCACTTGATGAAGTGCGTGTTCAGTATCTGGGTAAAAAAGGTGAGCTAACTGCTCAACTTCAAAGCCTAGGCAAACTACCACCAGAAGAACGCCGTGAAGCTGGTCAAGAGATCAACAAAGCGAAAGGCGTAGTTCAGCAAGCTATCGCAGCTCGTAAAGATGCACTACAACGTGCTGAGCTTGAAGCGAAACTAGCAGCAGAAACAATCGACGTAACACTACCAGGTCGTCGTATTGAAAACGGTGGTTTACACCCAGTAACTCGTACTGTAGAGCGTATTGAGAAGTTCTTTGGCGAACTTGGTTTTAACACCGAGGCTGGCCCAGAGATCGAAGATGCATTCCACAACTTCGATGCGCTAAACATCTCAGCTGATCACCCAGCGCGTACTGACCACGATACTTTCTTCTTCAACCCAGACTTGATGCTTCGTACTCATACGTCAGGCGTACAGATCCGTACGATGGAAAATGGTAAACCACCATTCCGTTTCATCGCACCAGGCCGTGTATACCGTAACGACTACGACCAAACGCACACGCCAATGTTCCACCAAGTGGAAGGCATGCTGGTTGATGAGAACGTAAACTTTGCTCAGCTGAAAGGCATCCTGCACGATTTCCTATGTAACTTCTTCGAAGAAGAAGTAGAAGTACGTTTCCGTCCATCTTACTTCCCATTCACTGAGCCTTCAGCTGAAGTAGACGTGAAAGGCAAAAACGGTAAATGGTTAGAAGTACTAGGCTGCGGTATGGTTCACCCGAACGTGCTACGTAGCGTAGGTATCGATCCTGAAAAATACTCTGGTTTCGCATTCGGTATGGGTGTTGAGCGTCTAACAATGCTTCGTTACGGCGTGAACGACCTACGTGCGTTCTTCGAGAACGATCTTCGTTTCCTAAAACAGTTCAAGTAATCCAGAGGGTTCATCAACATGAAATTCAGCGAATCATGGCTTCGTGAGTGGGTAAACCCTGCGGTTACTACTGACGAGCTAACTCACCAAATTACAATGGCCGGCCTAGAGGTAGACGACGTTCTTCCTGTTGCTGGTTCTTTTACTGGCGTTAAAGTCGGTCACGTTGTTGAATGTGGCCAACACCCAGATGCAGACAAACTGCGCGTAACTAAAGTTGACGTGGGTGAAGAAGAGCTTCTAGACATTGTTTGTGGCGCACCTAACTGTCGCCAAGGTCTGAAAGTAGCAGTCGCAACAGTTGGTGCTGTTCTTCCAGGTGATTTCAAAATCAAAAAAGCGAAACTACGTGGCCAGCCATCTCACGGCATGCTTTGTTCGTTCACTGAACTAGGTATCGACGTTGAGTCAGACGGCATCATGGAACTAGCAGAAGACGCAGTAATCGGTACTGATTTCCGTGAATTCCTAGGTCTAGACGACGTAACAGTAGACGTAGACCTAACAGCAAACCGCGCTGACTGTTTCAGCATTCGTGGTCTAGCTCGTGAAGTTGGCGTACTAAACCGTGCTGACGTGACAGAGCCATTAGTAGAAGCAGTTGCCCCTTCAATCGACGATAAAGTGTCTATCGAAGTGAAAGCGCCAGCTGCGTGTCCACGTTACCTAGGTCGTGTAGTTAAGAACGTAAACGTTCAAGCTGAAACGCCACTATGGATGCAAGAGAAACTGCGTCGTTGTGGTATTCGCTCTATCGACCCTGTGGTAGATATCACTAACTACGTTCTTCTAGAGCAAGGCCAACCAATGCACGCATTCGATCTAGCGAAGATCGAAGGTGGCATCGTAGTTCGTATGGCTGAGCAAGGTGAGAAGCTAACACTTCTTGACGGCAGCGAAGCAGAACTAAACGCAGATACACTAGTAGTAGCGGACCACAACAAAGCACTTGCAATCGCAGGTATCTTTGGTGGTGAAGAGTCAGGTGTAACAACTGAGACTAAAGACGTTTTACTAGAGTGTGCATTCTTTGCACCTGACCACATCCGTGGTCGCGCTCGTAGCTACGGTCTGCACACTGATTCTTCAATGCGTTTCGAGCGTGGTGTGGATTACGCACTACAAGTAAGCGCAATGGAGCGTGCAACTCAGCTTCTAGTTGAGATCTGTGGTGGTGAAGTAGCACCTGTTGTTGCAGTAGAGTCTGAAGCAGACCTACCTAAGCCAAACAAAGTTGCTCTACGTCGTACTAAACTAGACAACCTACTAGGTCACCACATCGCTGATGCTGACGTAGTAGAAATCCTAGAGCGCCTAGGTTTGACTGTTGAAGCTTCTGAAGAAGGTTGGGTGGCAGTAGCGCCAACATGGCGTTTCGATATCGCTATCGAGCAAGACCTGATTGAAGAAGTTGGCCGTATCTACGGTTACGACAACATTCCTAACCAAAACCCAGCAGCAGCACTTAAGATGCACAACCACGTTGAAGCGGATCTTCCACTGAAACGCGTTCGTGATCTTCTTGTTGACCGTGGTTATCACGAAGCAATCACATACAGCTTCGTTGAGCCTGAGCAGCAAAAGCTAGTTGTACCTGGTGTTGAGCCTCTCGTACTTCCAAACCCAATTTCTGCAGACATGTCAGCAATGCGTCTTGGTCTTATCCAAGGTCTGTTGAACACGGTTGTTCACAACCAGAAGCGTCAACAGCCACGCGTTCGTCTATTCGAATATGGCCTACGTTTCATCCCATGTGAATCTGCAGAAAACGGCATGCGTCAAGAGCCTATGCTTGCAGGTGTTATTGCTGGTACTCGTGGTGAAGAGCACTGGGATATCGAAACCAACACTGTTGATTTCTTCGACCTTAAGGGCGATCTAGAAGCGATTCTAGAGCTATCTGCGAACGAAAAAGCGTACTCTTTCGCTGCACTGTCACCTGAAAGCAAAAAAGCTAACCCAGCACTTCACCCAGG
>NZ_JADDYG010000141.1:9092-14740 GCF_015163535.1 Vibrio sp. OPT46
TCAATCTGCGGCAATCATCGTAGACGGCAAAGAAGTGGGCGTGATCGGTACAGTTCACCCTGAGCTTGAGCGTAAGTTCGGTCTAAACGGTCGTACTATCGTATTCGAAATCGAATGGTCTGCAATCAACAGCAAAGTGATCCCAGAAGCGGTAGCACTTTCTAAATTCCCTTCAAACCGTCGTGATATCGCGGTAGTAGTGGATGAAGCTGTTGCATCTGGTGACATTGTTAACGCTTGTCTAGAGCAAGGTGGCGAGTTCCTTAAAGATGCGAAACTGTTCGACGTTTACGTAGGTAAAGGCGTTGAAGATGGTAAGAAGAGCCTAGCAATCGCTCTGACTCTACAGTCACTTGAGCGTACGCTTGAAGATGCAGATATCGCTGGTGCGGTTGACGCTATCGTTGCTCACGTTTCTGAGAAGTTTGGTGCGTCTCTGCGTGACTAATCTCGCGTAACGTATCTTCTTAAGAAATGAAAACCCTGCCAGTTTGGCAGGGTTTTTTATTTTTAGGATTACCTTATCGTTGTTCAAGTTCCTTACTGCTCGCACCATCCCTCATTACTTTAAAATACTAGACCAAACTAGGGATGGCCCTTACCCGAGATTAGGAACGTATTGTTTTTCAGCTAATACACGCTAACGATAGCTTGTTGGCGGTTAGGCAGCGAGTGAGAGGGTATAGCTAAGCAGAAGAGGTAGCGTAAGAATGCTGAAAAAGTTGCCAAATAGTACCATTGACGCCACTTTCATGGGTTCTATATTCAGCCTTTCCGCAAATAGGTAATTCATGACGGCTGGCGGCAGCATTGTGAAGAGCACCATCATTTGCAATTGCATCGTTGGAAGGGGAATTAACCAATAAATAAGTGCAAAAGCGACAGCACCAGTTGCCAGTGACTGCACGGTACACAACACACCAATCTTTAAACCGTCCAACCTTAAATGACACATTTGTGCCCCCAGAGATAAAAGCATCACGGGTACGGCCGCTTGCCCAAGTAGAGCCGTGGCTTCGTATAAAGGCGCCCATGCACCCACATTTGACACGTTGAGAAACAGAGCCAGCGACGCTGCTAAAAAGATTGGCATCTTGACTATTTGCTTAAAAGGGTTGCCATGACTAAGCAGCATTACGCCTAAGCTGATATGCAAGCATGCTGACACGACAAATAAAAGCACTGCTGACGACAGCGCAATTTCTCCAAACGTATAGGTAAACAAAGGAATAGCTAGATTTCCGCTATTGCGAAACATATGTGGTGGCGCCCAGGTTTTAAACGAGAGTGACGTCCATCGACATACCGGGATCATGAGTAGTGCGGGAATTAAAACCGCGACAATTGCCGCCAAAAGAAGCGGCCCCTGATTTGAATCGAGCGGCATGCTAACGAGTGACGAAAATACCAATGCTGGCGTAAATACCTCAATATTAATGCGGTTTATTGGGCGAAAGTCAGGCTTGATGTAACGACCGACCAAATAGCCAACTCCGACAAGAGCAAAAACAGGGAAAAGAATATTTATGATTTGATTAATCATGGTCGCCTAGAAGCAGTGTAAGAAGCTAATGAGGAAATACACGAACTTCCACATTATCAATCTTTATATATGGCGTCATCGTTAAACAGCGAGAAGCGTGGGTTTAATCAAGCTTTCTAAGCACAGTTGCAAAGTACAGGTGGTCATACCTTTTAATCTAATTGTTACGTATCGAGTTACATACAAATCACTGAATTTACGACAAGTTCTATGTCAAGTGTCTGTTAAATAACCAATATCTGATATTTTTATTAAATAGTGTTTAATGTTGATATTTAAACTACTTTTAGTTTTATAATCTGGATGTTTTTCCTGATAAAGATGAAACAAAAACAAAAATATCAAATTCCTGGCGTTTAACAATAATTTACGTAGTGCTATTCCTTTTGTTCGCCAAGAAAAAAGTTGGCGAAAATCATAAGCTTGTCATACACTTCCTGATGTAACCCCGATATGTTGTTGAATTGGTAGGGTAAAACTGCTCTGGCGCTACACTAACGTAGCATTGTTTAACATAGCTTTGAGGAAAGTTTTATGGCGCTCACAAAAGCCGAACTGGCAGAAAACCTGTTTGATAAATTAGGATTTAGTAAGCGGGACGCCAAGGAAACGGTGGAAGTGTTCTTTGAAGAGATTCGTAAGGCACTGGAAAGTGGCGAACAGGTAAAACTGTCAGGTTTTGGTAACTTTGATCTTCGTGACAAGAATGAACGACCTGGTCGTAACCCGAAAACTGGTGAAGATATTCCAATTACTGCTCGACGTGTAGTGACTTTTCGCCCGGGTCAGAAGTTAAAAGCTCGTGTAGAAAACCTGAAGAAAGTACAGTAAGCCGAATAAATGGATCACGCTAAGGCGTGGTCTTTTTTTGCGTAAAATTCGTGTGCATACAAATGAAAACCACCGCCATGCGGTGGTTTTTCTGTTTATGAGAGACGCTTAATGATATCGGTTACGCCGCTTCTAGATGCGTTGTTAAGTATGGTTGCCATGCTTGTTGGTACAAGTTCTTAGACTGTGTACGCATGTTGCGAATAGAGGCAAGCTCTATTTCGCTTAGCTCACGTTTTTCCAACATCGCTTGACGTTCTAGTTTCTGGATTTTTTCGTATAGGTCGTGTTCGGGACCGCTTTTTACATCTGCGATTGCTTTCAAGTGCAGTTGAACTTCGGCTACTAGGTTTGTTTTTGGTAAACGAACGAGCAAGTTCAAGTCTCTATATCCTGAAGGGCCAGGTTTTTTGAATCGATTTTTTACTTTCACAATCGTTGTTTCACGCTCTAACGTTTCATAAATGGAGACTAAGCTCGCGACGTCTTCAGCTACAATCGTTGCACGTGCTAGGTCAGTAATACGTTCAACTTTCCCATCTAACTCTAAAGCTATCTTTTCTTCTGCTCGTTGTTTGGATTTCACGCCTGCGAAGTATGGCTGAGCGTCATTAAGAAGTGCGGTACTCTTACAGATAGTTTCAAGTTCAAATTGTGCTTGGTGAGCTTTGCTGTAAAGGATGTCGAAGTCAGAATATGGCTGAGTTGGTGTGGTGTCGATTGACTGAATGCCATATAAACCGCTAAGGCTGTGTTTAAAAAGTTTCGAACAAACTTCGTTTTGGCTGGTTGAACGATTTTGTTCGCCATTAGGCGCAGGGGTAATTGGAAGTGCGGCAAATGCCGGTGCACGGCTAAGTACCAAAAGCATCAATGCTGTAGTACGAAGAAATAAGCTCATTCACTCTCCTTAACTTGCTTGTACTTAGAAAATAGGGAACATAAAGGTCGCTAAGTTCGGCAAATCAGGTACTAACTTATAAATGGGGCCATTACGAAAGATTCCAAGGTTTCAGTTTTATCTTGAAGTAGAATCATGCGTTAGATCACCATTTCTCTTTTCTTTATTCTGATTATCAGATAAAGGCGCGTCTCCTATGAGACCGATTACATCCTATCACCGCAGTATTAACCAAAGATGAACGGCATAGACAAATTGAAAAAAAACGTTAGTCTTACCTCTCAAAATGAAAACAGCCGACAAGTAGAAAGTAAAATGAGAGACCAAGAATTTTGGCATAACAAATGGGCCAGCAATCAAATCGGATTTCACTTGGAAGATGTAAACCCGCTATTACCAGTATATTGGAAACACACTAATCCAAAGCGTGAAGATAAAGTGTTAGTTCCTTTATGTGGAAAGTCAGAAGACTTGATTTGGCTAGCGATGAAGCATGATTCGGTTGAAGGCGTTGAGCTAAGCCATATTGCTGTGCGTGCCTTTTTTGCTGAACATTTTTACACGCCAACGGTAACGCCTCTTAATGGCATGCACGAGCTTTATCAATTTGATGAGCTCTCTATTTATACTGGGGACTTTTTCACTGCACCAGTATCTCAAGCCGATATCATTTATGATCGCGCCGCGTTGGTTGCTTTACCGCAAGATATGCGAGAGGAGTATGTAGAGCGTCTCAAGCAACTTTTGAACCCAGGCGGTCGTATTTTGCTTGTTACACTCAACTATCCTCAAGAAGAGATGGCGGGGCCTCCATTTAGCGTGCCGGTCGAAGAGATTGAGCAGTTATTTTCAGGTTACAAAGTTACTTGTTTGAACGTAGATGAAGCTGACGAGAATCATCCTAAAATTGCGAAAAAAGGCTTAAGTCGCTTCTCTGAAGAAGTGTACTTAATCGAGAGTGAATAGGCTCTCTTCGGTTTGGAACACGAAATAGCGCAGCAATTTGAGCTGCGCTATTTTTGTATGAGTGGTTCGTATTTAATAAATGATATTCACTTTTGAAGCACTTTCAATAGCATCTTGAACGGCTTCTTCGGTGGTTTTTCGTCGCGTAAGGACAACACCTAAACGGCGGCGACCATCGATTTCTGGCTTACCGAATAGACGAACTTGTGTTTGAGGTTGAGCTAAAGCTTTGCTTAGGTTTTCAAAGCGAATGTTTGTGGAAGTCCCTTGTCCAAGAATAACAGCAGACGCAGATGGGCCATATTGCACAATATTATTAATTGGCATTCCGGTAAACGCGCGCACGTGGAGAGCAAACTCAGACATTTCCTGTGAAATCATTGTAACCATACCCGTATCGTGAGGGCGAGGAGAGACCTCATTGAAAATGACTTTATCGCCTTTAACAAATAGCTCTACACCAAAGATGCCGTAGCCACCGAGCGCGTTTACCACTTTCTCAGCCGTGTATTCAGCTGCTTTTACTGCGTTTTCTGACATAGTTTGCGGTTGCCATGATTCGCGGTAGTCGCCATCTTCCTGACGATGACCAATTGGAGCACAGAAATGCACACCGTCAACGGCTCTGATGGTCAATAAAGTGATTTCGTAATCGAAGTCGATAAAACCTTCCACGATAACGCGACCTGCACCCGTACGCCCGCCTTCCTGAGCGTAATCCCATGCTTTTGTAACGTCGTCTTCGGTCTTGATAACACTTTGCCCTTTACCTGAAGAGCTCATCACAGGCTTCACCACGCACGGAATACCCACATGCTCAACCGCGGCTTTGAAGTCTTCAAAGTTATCTGCAAAACGATAAGGTGAAGCCGTCAATTCCAGTTCTTCTGCTGCCAAACGTCGGATACCTTCACGATTCATTGTTAGCCTGGTTGCCTTAGCGGTTGGAACAACATTCAGTCCTTTTTCTTCAAGCTCTACCAGTTTGCCGGTTGCGATGGCTTCAATTTCTGGTACGACGTAAGTAGGTTGTTCCTTCGTAATAACTTCTTCTAAGGCGTTCCCATCTAACATGTCGATAACATAACTACGGTGAGCGACTTGCATCGCTGGAGCATTGGCATAGCGATCACAAGCAATCACTTCTAAACCAAGTCTCTGGCATTCAATGGCGACTTCTTTACCGAGTTCGCCAGAGCCTAAAAGTAATACACGGGTAGCATTTGCGCTAGTTGCAGTGCCAAACATAGTGTTCCCTTACAAAATAGAGTGATGAGACAGAAATTGCAGGAGATCATACTGAAGTTTTATGACAAAGCAAACGTTTGCTTTTGGTTTTTAGGTAATAAAAAAGCTCTACATGTTGTAGAGCTTTTTGTTGAATTTGTCGTTTATACGTTGACAAAA
>NZ_JADDYG010000141.1:14750-25922 GCF_015163535.1 Vibrio sp. OPT46
CAAGTTTCATGACAAAGCAAACGTTTGCTTTTGGTTTTTAGGTAATAAAAAAGCTCTACATGTTGTAGAGCTTTTTGTTGAATTTGTCGTTTATACGTTGACAAAACTAAGCGGAATATCTGGATTCAACGCTTCCAACGTTGATTGCGTATCGGCTAAGTGACTGATCTTACCTTCAGAGTTTTCTACCAATGCAGCGGCTTTGATGCTGTCAAAGGTTTCACCCGCAAGTAAAACTTGGATTAGCGCAACTTGTAGCGGTGGCAAGCTAGGATTAAACGCTGCATTTTCTGCATAAGCGCCTTGGAATACACGGCCGCTAGTCATCTCTAATGCTAAACCA
Organism: Vibrio sp. OPT46; assembly: GCF_015163535.1. Lineage (NCBI taxonomy): Bacteria > Pseudomonadati > Pseudomonadota > Gammaproteobacteria > Vibrionales > Vibrionaceae > Vibrio > Vibrio sp. OPT46. The sequence continues at coordinate 15,094 of NZ_JADDYG010000141.1, forward strand.
CTCAAGTTGTTGGTGTATGGAGAGTGGCTCATGTTCATCGCTTCAACTGCACTTTGGATGAGTGCGTCTTCATCATCACATGAGAATTGGTGTTTAACTTCTGCCATTAAGCCGGACTCGATACCGAGATCGTTTGGTCCAAAGGCTTCAGGCAGGTATTCATGAAGTGACTTTTCTTCGCGTTCTGGGAGCTGGATTTTAAGCTCGTTTGCGGTAGATAACTCATTCATGAACTGGCGGCAGTGACCACATGGGCTGAAGTTGATAGTGATATCCTTAACACCACGTTCGCCTTTCATCCAAGCATGGCTAATCGCAGACTGCTCTGCGTGAACCGTTTGACCCAACTGTACACCAAAGAATTCCATGTTGGCACCGAAGTAAAGGCGACCTGAAAGACCACGAACGATAGCGCCGACATAAAAGTCAGAAAGGGGAGCATAGGAGTACGCTGCGGCAAAAGGAAGTAGCGCAACACGAAGCTCTTTGTCTGATAGACCGGTAGCTGAAAGCAACTGCTCAAATTGTTGAACTGAAAGCGTAGCATCAAAATCATCAGCTTGGATGATAGGAGCAAGTTGTTTGGAAAGTGCTTCTGGAGCGCCTGCTAGCGCCTGTTCAATGCGACTTTTCATGTTGAATCCTTGTTATTGCATGGACAGTTATTCTATGTGAAAGATAGAAATGTTCCGTGCGTTAGATCACGATAAATAATGCAATTGATAATTCTGTTACATAATTAGAGTGAGCTCACACATGTATTCGATTGCACAGGTGTGAAGCGTTATCTCCGTCTCACAATTAACCATATCAGTATATATTCATATGACCAAGGAGCAGGAGTATGTTACCAACGCGACTTTTACCGCTATGCTACTTTATACTTACGTAATCTAGAGCGAGTGGTAGCAGCTAGAATGCTAATGCTATGAATGTATATCTCAGTCAAGTCCCTTCACGATATTACTGGGTGAGTTTGATAGATAAGATAGGGTTTTGAAAAGGGATAAGTAAGAAACGGAAAGGCTACGGCCTGCCGGAAGGAGGGCAGACCGAGAGCGCTTAACTATTGATATAGCCAGACCGCCAAAGCAAAAAAACTTGGAGCCAAAATAGAAGTTATGATCCCACATAAAACCAATGCGAGTGATGAGAACGCGGCATCTATGGGCTGTTTCTCTGCACAAGTAGCGGTGCCTAAGGCATGAGAGACTGTACCCATTGTCAGACCACGTGCAATCGGGTGTTTAATTCCAATTAAGTTGTAAATTGGGTATGCCAAAATCGCGCCCAATAAACCAACAATCAGAACCAAGATCGCCGCAACGGCAGCTTCACCACCGAGGTGACTCGAAATTTCCATTGCTATTGGCGTAGTGACGGATTTACCCACTAGACTTGCGATTAAACTGATATCTGCTTTGAAAGCGACTGCGATCAAGGTGGTTGTCATCATCGACATCACACTGCCTACTGTGCAAGCGAAAGTGATGATTCGCCAGTTTGCTTTAATTTGTGGTAGTTGTTCATATAGTGGATAAGCCAGAGCAACTACAGCAGGTTGAAGCAAAAAGCTAATTCCTTCGTTATCCGCATAATACTTTTCAAATGGCACATTTAAGTAAGTAAGCAAAGGAATGAGCACTGCGATACTGATCAGCAAAGGGTTTGCTAGAGGATTGTTCACTTTGATTGCGATTTGGCGAGCGATAAGAAAAACCGCAATGGTAACAACTAACCACATATCAGTGTTTCTCCTTTAGCAAGTAGTCCAGCAGCCAAGCGAGGCTGACTAGTACAATGAGTGAGCCTCCAACTGCGCTGGCAATGATAGGGAGGGCATTAGCGAGTAGCATATCGAAATGTTGCATTAATCCGACGCTAATAGGAACGAACAATAAGATCATATAGCGGATAAATAGCGTGGCGCCCGGTTTGACCCAGTCGACTTTTACAAGCCCAAGAGTCATGGAGAAAAACAGTACGAGCATACCGATGACACTTCCTGGAACGGAAACGCCAGTGAACTTTTGAATGGTAATTCCGATGCCAAGTGCTCCCATGATGAGGAAGATTGAAATGAGCAGTTGGATCAGTTGTAAGAATCGTTCTTTAATCATTTTGACAGTATATAAACAACAAGCACACCATAAGGTGCGCTTGTATTAGGAGGAGTTAGGAAGCTAAGCTCTCTACATAACGGTACACGGATTTTAATATCGCAATCTTCTTTTCGTCACTTTCATGTTCGTGAACTAAGTTTTCTAAATTCAGCATGTACTCTTCAATTTGGCTTTCAAACACTTCTCGACAGTGTAGTGCCCAGCGTCTTTGTTCTTGCTCGTCTAATGTGCCTGGGAAGTTACGCGCACGATAGCGGAACAATAGAGGTTTAATACGCTTGTCATCAAATTCAATGTCTAATGCAGCAAGATTATTCGGGTCGGTTTCTCGAATGATATCCATAGCTGCGCGATCAGCCGGAGAAAAGAACCCGTCGTAAAGCTGTGTATCGACGTCATCACTTTTATCGAATTTACGCTCGACTGAAAAGAGGCTAATCAGCTTTTCTCTAATTTCAGGATGTTGGCGCAACAAAGCGAGATTAGCGAGACATTGCTGGCGATCAATGCCAATAGACTCCGCATTTTCAGCCGTTAACGTTTTTGCAGGGGCGAGAATAGGGCATTTGTTCAAATGAACTAGTTTAACTGGCACTGGTAGCAATTCACCAAGATCTTCGCGCTTAGTGTAGAGTCTTTCGTGCAGCTCTTCTGCGGATAGCTCAAGAATAGGTTGAGGGTCTTTCGCTAAATCGATGGTGATAACGGCGTTATTATTGGTTGGATGCCAAGCAACAGGCACAATCCAGCTAGTGTACTGGCATTCGCGCCCTAGCATGCCTGAAACGTGCATCAACGGTGTCATGTTGACGATGTCGACTAAATCATTGAGCTTGCGCTTTTGGCGCATAGAAAAAAAGTAATCAAACAATTTTGGTTGCGCTGCTTTTACTTTCTTTGCCATTTCGATAGTCGCAACCACATCTGCCATGGCATCGTGCGCGTTACTATGCTCTATGCCGTTAGCCACAGACAAGTGTTCTAATTTAAAGCTAGTGAAGCCATCTTCGTTTTCTGGCCATTCTACGCCTTCTGGGCGAAGGGCATGGCACGCGCGTAGTACATCGAGTAAATCCCAACGTGAGTTACCGTTTTGCCAACTCCATGCGTATGGTTCGATAAAGTTGCGATAACAAGTATAACGGGTCACTTCGTCATCAAAGCGAATGCTGTTGTAGCCTAAACTGGTGGTATTTGGTCTCGCGAGTTCAGTGTGAATCTTAGCGATAAACTCTGGCTCAGAAAGGCCTTCTTGAACCGTTTTTTGCGGAGTAATACCAGTAATAAGCGCAGCTTCAGGAGACGGAAGATAATCAGCCGGTGGTTGACAGTACATGACTAAAGGCTCGCCGATGATATTAAAGTTTTCATCTGTACGAACACCAGCAAACTGGCTTGGGCGATCTTTCGCGGGGTTGGTTCCCCATGTCTCATAATCAAAGAAGAAAAAAGTGGGCTGATTATCTTGGTGCATTCTGCTTACCGTTTACAAAACCGATGACAGTATTAGACCATTCAACGCCTTGACTAGCAACGAAAGATGCAAGTTGAATTTTTGAAAATGAAAAAAGCCGATGGCGAACCATCGGCTTGATATTTTATGTTTTATCGCTTTGGAAGGAATTTGAGTTCTATGCTCGTGTTTCTTCCAATGTTGCTTCACTTTCTGGTGACTTCAGCACTCGGCTAGCAATTGTACCCGCAGTCATTGAGCCTGAAACGTTTAGTGCGGTACGTGCCATGTCAATCAGTGGTTCAATAGAGATAAGCAGTGCCGCGATGGTCACAGGTAAGCCCATTGCAGGAAGAACAATCAAGGCTGCAAACGTCGCACCGCCGCCGACACCTGCAATACCAAATGAGCTGATGGTGATAATCGCAATCAATGACAGGATAAAGTGTAGATCAAGTGGGTTGATGCCCATTGTCGGAGCTACCATCACTGCAAGCATTGCAGGATAGATACCCGCACAGCCGTTTTGGCCGATAGTGGCACCAAACGATGCTGATAGGTTTGCAATCGCTGGTGGTACGTTAAGCTTCGTGATTTGCGCTTCTACGTTTAGTGGAATTGTTGCTGCTGAGCTACGAGATGTAAACGCGAAGGTCAGTACAGGCCAGATTTTCTTAAAGTATTCCGCAGGGCTAACGCCGACAAAAGAGACTAATACGCCATGAACAACAAACATCAGTGCGATAGCAACATAAGACGCCACAATAAAGCCAAGTAGGTTTAGGATGTCGCCTGCGCTTGATGTCGCTACCACTTTTGCCATCAGTGCTGCGATGCCGTATGGCGTTAGGGCCATGATCATCTTCACTAGTCGCATAACGATAGATTGAGCAGCTTCTACGAAAGTACGAATCGGTGATTCCAACTCTGCTTTTTCCATCATCACTTTACGAGCGGCGATACCAGTTAACACGCCGAAAATCACAACAGCGATAATTGATGTCGAGCGAGCACCTGTTAGATCAGCAAATGGGTTGGTTGGAATGAAGCTAACTAGCATTTGAGGAATAGTTAAGTCACTTACTGTACCGGCACGGCTTTCTAAAACGGCGATACGAGCGGTTTCACGCGCACCTTCAGTTAACCCTTCTGCTGACAGGCCAAATGTCGTTGTCACCAAAATACCGATAATTGCAGCAATTGCAGTCGTTACTAGAAGAACAGAGATGGTCAGGCCAGAAATTTTACCTAAAGATCCACCTTTCTCCAACTTAACAACTGCAGAGATCATCGATACCAATACTAGTGGCATGATGACCATTTTCAGTAGACCAACGTAGCCACTGCCTACAATGCCTACCCATTCAAGTGTTTGAGCAATTGCGCTGTTGCCTTCACCGTGAATGAGTTGCAAAGCAAGACCAAAAAGAGAACCGGTAACAAGACCGATCAAAACGAGACGTGAAAGAGTGTGTTTCTTTTGTTGCTGATTAAATAGAAAGAACAATATTCCAACAAAGACGGCTAGAGAGGCTATCACTGCAAAATTCATAATTTGACCTTATCAACCAGCCGAAGTGGCGGTTGTTTTTTATACGGGGTTTTATACGGATTTATTTATGGAGCGTAAGATAACGCTCGTGATATAACTTTAAAAATGACAAACGGGTATTAGCTAGATCTAAAATGAATATAAAAACGAGATCTAAGTCGCGTGAGAGTGTGAATTAGCACGTTAATTGTACAAAATGGTTATTCGTAGTGATGCAGTAATTCACGCATTTCTTTCCTTTGTAAGTAAACCACCGAGTCTTCTTGATAACTGAAAAGTTGATAAATCATCGCTTTGGCGACATCTTCTGCTCGAATAGGTAAAAAGTTGGACAGTTTGCCTAGCATAAGTGGGCGAATTACCTTAAACAGAGTTTGTACTAACTTCTCGTCCATTCTTGGGTTTTGACGTTGACCAACAAGCGGGCCTGGGCGAACAAATACGATTTCCTCAAAATCCATAGCTTCGATTCGTTGTTCCATTTGTCCTTTACAAGCTAAGTAATGGGATGGCGATTTACTATTTGCACCGAGGCTAGAAACAACCGCAAGGCGTTTGACTCCGATTGTTTTCATTTGTTGGGCGACTTTGCACACCAGATCAACATCTACTCTACGCAAATTATCCTTACTGCCTGCTTGCTTAAGGGTCGTGCCTAAACAGATAAAGCCGATGGTTGGTGTTGGTTGGTTCTCATCCCATTGGTGGATAGAAAGGTCTGCATCAATGAGAGGAATAAGCTTGTTGTCCACATCTAGGACGCCATCGAGTGGGCGGCGAGAAAGATAATATAATGTTCCAACACCTGATTGATTTATGAGGTTTGCAATGACTTTTGAGCCTACTAAGCCAGTTGCACCGGCGATGATTGCGCAGGTGTTGTTATCCATATCTTTTCTCCTATATGGGAACATAGTCTAAGCTATTGTAGCGGATTTCAACGAGTTACTTATAATCTCGTGCAAGAAAGGTGAGACGCTCTGCGAACTCGGCAGACTATCCTGAGATAAACTTGATTAGCGCTGCCCCAATTGGATGCAAGTGTATACAATAGTGGGCGCGCAAAAACTGTCGCTGAACAAGACCTCTTGAACAACAGAACACCTCTCACCCAGACAACATCAAAGGAACGTAAAAAATGGATGACTCTTTTGCTGCGGAGATACAAGCACGCATAGATAACAAAACCAAACCCGTCGGTTCTTTAGGCTTATTGGAAAAGGTGGCACTGCAGTTAGCTCTTATTCAAAGTCAGAATAAACCTCAGCCAGTTGATTCCATCGCTATCTGCAAACCGAGCATGCTGGTATTTGCTGGAGATCACGGCGTTGCAGAGGAGGGTGTGAGCATTGCGCCAAGCGAAGTCACTCAGCAAATGGTGGCTAACTTTCTCGCTGGCGGCGCAGCCATCAACTGTTTTTGCGACATTAATGGCATTCAACTCAAAGTAATAGATTGCGGCATGTTGGCTCCTATTGATGTGCTGGTTCCAGAATTTAAATCCCATCCCAACTTGGTTGAACAACGGTTGGGTAACGGTACGGCTAATTTTTCTAAACAATCCGCGATGTCCCCAGAACAAGTGGCGTTAGGTTTAGAATATGGTGCGAAGATTGCTGAGCATACCATTTTGCATGGTTCAAACCTCTTAATGTTCGGCGAGATGGGCATCGGTAATACCAGTTCGGCCTCAGCACTGTTATCGGCGCTGAGCTCATTAGATATTGATTATTGTGTTGGCGTTGGCACCGGAATCAATCAACAGCAGTTGAGCCGCAAATATAAACTGGTAGCACAGGGGGTAAACCGATGTCGAGGTCTTGATACCAAAGCGATTCTCGCACAGGTTGGGGGTTTTGAAATCGTACAAATGGTGGGCGCTTTTTTAGAAGCCAAGCGGCTTAAAACTCCAGTTTTAGTGGATGGGTTTATCGTATCGGTAGCGGCTTATATTGCGACGTTGTTAGACGAAGAAACGCGTGAATACATGTTGTTTGCCCATCGCTCTGAAGAAAATGGACATAAATTTGTATTGGAACATCTTAAAGCAGAACCTCTGCTCGACCTTGGTTTACGGCTAGGGGAGGGAACAGGAGCCGCTCTTGCCTTACCCTTGTTAAAAGCTGCCGCTCAGTTTTACAACAAAATGGCGAGCTTCGAGAGTGCAGGAGTTACAGTATAGTGTCAGTCCCTGATAATTCTGAGAAAGTCACGCCGTCATCGTTAAGATACCAGTGGGAGTTATTTCTATTAGCTACCAGTTTTTTTAGCCGCTTACCCGTGCCCCAAGCGTTGCCTTACAGTGAAGAACGCATGAATCAGGCAGGCCGTTACTTTGCGTTAGTTGGTCTCGTGCTTGGAGCACTTTGCGCTTTGGTATTCTCGCTCACCTCAATTTTTTTCCCAGAGTCGGTTGCCATAGTATTAACGATGGTGTTTAGCTTATTGTTAACTGGGGCTTTTCACGAAGACGGCTTGACCGATATGGCGGATGGCATTGGCGGTGGCATGACCGTAGAGCGACGCCTCTCTATTATGAAAGACAGTCGTATTGGCACTTATGGTGCCGCCACTCTCATTATGGTGTTATTGGCTAAGTATGTTTTTTGGAGTGAACTGGCTAACTTGCCGCACTTTTGGTTGGTCATTGTCGTCGCTTACACCGCAAGCCGAGCACTAGCAGCGACGCTTATTTATGACATGCCTTATGTCAGTGACAGTGATACGTCGAAAAGTAAACCGCTAGCAAGTCGCCAGTCTTCTCTAGAAGTCTCCATTTTGTTGTTTACTGGTGGCGTAACATTGCTTGTGCTTGGTATCGCGGATGCGATCTTGATATCGCTTGTTCTCGTGGTATTTCGTTTGATGTTCAAACGTTGGTTAATCAAGAGAATTGGCGGCTTTACGGGGGATTGCCTTGGCGCAGCGCAACAGTTGTCGGAGCTGCTTATTTATCTCACTATGATTGGGTTGTATCACTCCTCATGAAGCAATTGATACTCGGTGGCGCGCGCTCTGGGAAGTCGCATTTGGCAGAAAAAACAGCTAAGCAATTATCGGTCGCTTCTCAGCGAGCATTACACTATGTTGCAACCGCGCTGCCATTTGACCAAGAAATGCGAGAGCGAATAGCGCATCATCAAAAGCAACGCGGGGGCGAGTGGCAAGAGCATGAATGCCCCCTTCATTTATCTGAGTTACTGACAAATTTCGCTATCACCGATGTTGTATTGATCGACTGTTTAACCTTGTGGCTCAACAATTGGATATTTGAGTTAGGTGATGAATGTTCCAATGAGAAGCTAGAAGCAGAAATTGAAAAGCTTATACAGGTGGTACGTGGCTCAGATGCGACGTTAATATTCGTCTCTAACGAGGTTGGAATGGGCATTGTACCTTTGGGGGCGGTTAGTCGTTATTTTGTGGATAATGCAGGACGGATGAATCAAAAACTAGCCAGTGTTTGCCATCGCGTTACCTTTGTTGCTGCTGGTTTGCCGTTGGTTCTTAAAGAGTAGGATGGAACAAAATGAAAACACTCAATATCTATCTTGTGCGTCATGGAAAAGTAGACGCTCCACCAGGACTCCATGGCCAAACAGATGTAAAAGTTACGCCTGCTGATCAAGAGAGTATTGCTCGGGCTTGGGCCGAGAGTGGACGAGGTGTGGGTGGAATAATTTCTTCTCCGCTTTCACGCTGTCAAGAACTGGCAAACATCATTGCTGAACAGCAATTATTACCAGTAATGACGGATGAGTCTTTACAAGAGATGGCATTTGGTGATTTTGATGGTATGCCTTTTGATATGCTCACTGAGCAGTGGAAAAAGCTAGATGCTTTTTGGCAATCGCCAGCACAACATACGTTGCCGAATGCTGAGAGCTTAAGCACATTTTCTGAGCGCATATGTCGCGTTTGGTCTCAAATCATCAACGATATCAATGACAATCTACTTATCGTCACGCATGGTGGCGTCATTCGTATGATTCTTGCTCATGTATTGGAGTTAGATTGGCGTAACCCAAAGTGGTATTCGACGTTGTCGATAGGAAACGCTTCTGTCACGCATGTAACAATTACCATAGATGAGCAAATTTACGCCTCGGTGCGTTCGATTGGCGTACCTCTTTTAACTCGTTAATTTATTTATAAATATTAAAATGCCCAGAACGATATTGCTTACGGGCATAGTCACGGAAGATGTCAGTGGAAGCCCATCTGCTAGGTGCAGGAAGCGAAAATTGACTCAGTTACATAAAAAGGAAATATAGAAATGACAACGCCGAGTTGGGATTTGTCCATCGTTTATAACGACCTTTCTGACCCACGAATTCAAGACGATATTGCTCTTGTGGAACAATGTATTGATCTTTTGAATAAACAATCAGCAGATTGTGGCAACGTAGAGATCATGCAAAATGCGATTTTGACCAATGAAGCTGCGAGTCGTTTAGCGGGCACAGTTGCAAATTTTGCGAGTTGTTATGCTTCTGTTGATGCAACAAACGCCGAAGCGAAATCGTTACTTGGTAAAATGACCCGCATCTTTTCGGAGCTTTCCCAAGCGTTCAGTCCCTTTGATTTGACACTAACGCATGCCGACGAAGAGTTTATCTTGCGCGTGTTAGACCATGAGAATCCTGATATCAGTGGGCAAGCTTTTTCTATCTTGAATTCTAGAAAGTTGGCGGATACTCGTCTTAGCAACGCAGAAGAACAGTTACTGGCTGCGATGAGTGTGGATGGCAAATCGGCTTGGGGTAACCTATACGATAACCTGACTGGCTCATTGAAAGTGAAGCTTGAGTACACAGATGGTAATAGTGAAGAGCTTGGGTTTTCTCAAGCGGCAAGCATTCTTTATGGTTCTGAATTCGAGCGTCAAGAAGCCGCGTGGCGAGGCGTACAAGATGCAATGCAAACGCACCAAGAATCATTCGCTGCGATTTTGAATGCGTTAGCAGGATGGCGCTTAACTGAAAACAAAAAGCGTTCTACGAAGCGTGAAGTTCACTTCCTAGAGCCGAGTTTGCATGGTAGCCGAATCCAAGCTGAAACTTTAAATGCGATGATGACCGTAGCCAAAGACAGTCGAGCTATTGGTCAGAAAGCGGGTTTATTGATGGCGCAAGTACATGGTCTGGATGAGATGAAACCTTGGAATCATCTGGCGGCTATGCCTGCTTTGAGCGGTGAAGCGAAGGTTTACGACTTTGATGAAGCGATTGAGGTTATTTGTGAAGCATTTGAAACAGTAAACCCTGAGATGTCGGAATTTGTCCGTTTGATGGTACAAAATGGTTGGATTGATGCCGCGCCAAATGCTAACAAGCGTCTTGGCGCATACTGCACCAAACTGCCAGCAACGCGAACACCACTTGTGTTTATGACTTGGAGTGGCAGCCGTTCAGACCTTATGACTCTGGCACATGAACTTGGCCATGCGTTCCATAACTGGGTTATTCGTGATTTGCCACTTTGCCAAACTTACTACCCAATGACGTTAGCAGAAACCGCCTCTATCTTTGCAGAAAACATCGTTCGTGATCATTTGATTTCGAAAGCTGAGAGCGTTGATGAAAAGCTCGAGATGTTGTGGGAAGAGTTGTCATCGGCGCTAGCTTTAATGATCAACATTCCGGTTCGCTACGAGTTTGAAAAATCGTTCTATGAACGCCGCCAGGATGGAGAGTTAACC
>NZ_JADDYG010000141.1:25982-70355 GCF_015163535.1 Vibrio sp. OPT46
GCAGATGAATTCTGTGAGTTGATGTCAGAAACTTGGAAAGAATGGTATGGCGACGTAATGAGCGAACCGGATCCGTACTTCTGGGCAAGCAAGTTGCACTTTTCTATTGATAGCGTGAGCTTTTATAACTACCCATACCTATTTGGTTTCTTGTTTAGCAAGGGTATCTATGCACAGCGAGAAAACAAAGGCGAAGCGTTTTACACCGATTACATCAATTTGCTGCGCGATACAGGCTGCATGATGGCGGAAGATGTCGTCGAAAAGCACCTGTCGATGGATTTAACCCAGCCAACGTTTTGGCAGCAGAGTGTTGAGCTAGTGCGTGAAAAAGTCGATGAGTTTGAGCGTTTGCTCGCACAGCGCGGCTAAGTTTTTCGCAGTGTTGATGCATAATCTGCTTTATAGCTACAAAAATTTGATCAAATCATAATGATCTTAATCAGGGCTGTGGTAAAGTTCACAGCCCTAACACTTTGTAATTGTTTGAAAATTAAACGCCTCAATGCTTGATTTGAGTGCCTGGCGCGAAAAGGCATCGGATTTTCGAGGGAAATAGTGATTTCTACTCATAAGTGAGATCGCAGCAACAAAAATCCTTTGTACAATTTATTAACATATCCGCCGTGCTATTAAGGAGTAACGCATGACGAAGTCTCTCTTTCGCCAATCGTTTTTAACTGACACGTTAGATGTTCATATTGATGTTGCACCAGCGGAGCAGGTGCTTTCTAGCGGTGTAAAACTTAAACTCTATCAGCGTGGTGTATTAGAAGTAATCCCTGCGAATTATACTCAGGATACGAAGAACATCATCATCTCTTGTGGGGTTCACGGAGATGAAACCGCACCGATGGAGCTGGTGGATTCCATTATTCAAGACATAGAATCTGGGTTCCAGACGGTCGATACCCGTTGTCTGTTCATTATCGCTCACCCAGAATCCACTCTGGCGCACACGCGATTCCTCGAAGAAAACCTCAACCGTCTGTTTGACGAAAAAGAACATAAACAGACAAAAGAGCTTGTTATCGCCGATACACTTAAGCTGCTTGTTCGAGATTTTTATCAGGATACCGACCCGACAACACGCTGGCACCTTGATTTACACTGCGCGATTAGAGGCTCGAAGCACTATACGTTTGCAGTAAGTCCTAAGACTCGTCATCCTGTGCGCAGCAAGGCATTGATCGATTTCTTGGACAGTGCACACATTGAAGCTGTGCTCCTGTCAAACTCACCATCGAGCACGTTTAGCTGGTACAGTGCCGAGAACTTTGGTGCGCAGGCTCTCACAATGGAGCTTGGACGCGTGGCTCGTATTGGTGAAAATGACCTCGATAAACTGACCGCGTTTGATTTGTCTTTACGTAATTTGATTGCGGAAACGAAGCCAGAACACCTACCAAAACCATGCATTAAGTATCGCGTAAGTCGCACAATCGTTCGTTTGAACGAAGACTTTGACTTTATGTTCGACGATAATGTTGAAAACTTCACCTCATTTGTTCACGGCGAAGTGTTTGGTCATGATGGCGACAAACCATTAATGGCGAAGAATGAAAACGAAGCGATTGTCTTCCCGAACCGCCACGTCGCAATAGGTCAACGTGCAGCTCTGATGGTTTGTGAAGTGAAAACCCGTTTTGAAGAGGGTGAGTTGGTTTACGATTAATCCAACATTGCTTTGAGAAGTTAATTGCAATTTACCGAGGCTTAACTGTAAGGTTAAGCCTCGTTTGTTTTTATCGGCCGCTATGGATTTTCAACAACTTATCCTGAACAAGGAACGACGCTGGCAACGTAACCTGATAGTTATGTCGATCGTGCTCGCTGTACTCTCTGCCATTCACTTGATGGTCGGAGAAATTTTCCTTTCTCCTTTTCAATCCTTATCTGCATTTGAACAGAAGTTATTGGTGGACTTGCGTTTACCGAGGTTAGTGTCTGCGGCAATTATTGGTGCTGCGTTAGCGGTATCTGGCGCGACGTTACAAGTGTTGCTTGGGAACGTGTTGGCTGAACCTGGCGTGCTCGGTATATCTGGTGGTGCAAGCTTAGCAATGGTCTTAATCATGTTCGCGTCACCTGTTCTTCCTACCCCGATTGTTTTTATGTTGGCAGCGATTGCAGGCTCGATGGTCTTCACGTTTGTTTTGGTGGCGATAGCAAGGGCAATGCACCTGACGACGGCTCGATTGCTTTTGGTTGGGGTCGCATTGGGTATTTTATCGAGTGCGATTGTGACGTGGGCTTTTTACTTTAGTGATGATCTTAGCTTACGCCAACTGATGTATTGGTTAATGGGCAGTATTGGCGGTGCGAGTTGGTATCAACATACCGTTACCTTGGTGATGTTACCGGTGCTCATCTGGTTATGTTGTAAAGGCAAATCGCTTGATAGATTGATGCTGGGTGAGATTCATGCGACCCAATTGGGTGTCGATGTGCATCAAATGCGTTGGAAATTGATCCTCGCCATTTCTGTTTTGGTGGGTAGTTCAGTCGCTTTGGGTGGCATCATCAGTTTTGTTGGTTTGGTGGTGCCGCACTTGTTGCGTTTGGCTTTTGGTACGGAAAACCGTTATTTATTGCCACTTTCTGCAATATCTGGTGCTGCGTTGCTTGTATTTGCTGACATCGGCGCAAGACTGTTATTGGACTCCGCAGAGTTACCTTTAGGTGTCATGACAACATCGATTGGCGCACCTATTTTCATCTGGATGCTGGTGAAGAGTCATGATGCACGTTAAACATATGTCGGTTGGTAGTCGATTATTGCCTCTTTCTTTTGAATGCAAAGCTGGCGAAATCGTACATATCGTTGGGCCTAATGGTTCCGGTAAGAGTACTTTATTGGCTGCGATTTCTGGTACGTTAAGTCACCGAGACGGTATGAGTGGTGAAGTGTACGTTGGCAACAAAAACTTGCTTACTTTACCGTTGTCAGAGCAAGCTCATGTTCGAGGTTATTTGTGTCAGCAATCGCGCCCAGCGTTTAATGTTGATGTGTTTCAGTATCTCGCTTTATCTCTGCCAAGTGGTGCTGAGATTGCGGATATCAAAGTGCGTGATGCCGTCAATATGGTGGTGGAGCTGGTACAACTGCAAGATAAGCTTCATCGCAGTATTCAAACATTATCCGGTGGTGAGTGGCAGCGTGTCCGATTAGCAGGTGTATGTTTGCAGGTGTGGCGTACCATTAATCCTTTTTCGCAGTTTTTAATTTTGGATGAGCCAGCAGCACCGTTAGATATTGCGCAAGAGGGTCTGCTCTATCAATTGATTAACGCTATGGCGGCGCAGGGAATTGGAGTATTGGTTGCTAATCACGATCTCAATCGCACATTAAAGCACGCAGATAAAGTATTGCTGCTTAACAACGGTGTGCTGCACTCATCAGGAAATGCCGATACTGTGCTAACGGAAGAAGCTCTCGGGGAAGTGTTCAATACTCAAGTCAAAAAGGTCATCGTAGATGAGCAACCTTATTTAATCTTTGATTAGTATTTAGGGACAATAAAAAACGACCTACTTGAGGTCGTTTCTTTAATCGAGAAAGCCAAACTTAACGCTTACTGAGTTAACGGTTTTAGATCTGCTGGGCGGTAGTAAACAGATTTGAGTACTTTGCCTTTACGAATGGTTTTACCTTCCGATACGAAATCTTCGGCGCATTTCGCGATGATGTATTCACCTTTCTGCACCGCCATCAACTTGATGCCTTGTTCTGCGTAGAATGCTTCTGTTTCTGAGTACTCTTGCTCGTTACGGCATACTTTGCTCATGTTGCTTGAATGTACTTCATCCCAGCAAGGAATAAACTCGATACCACGGTTTACCGCAACGTTTAATAGAAGATCAATTAAGTAGCTGATCGCCAGGTTGTCTTCTACTTTGCTGTGGCCAAGATGAACGAGACGGCCCATTAATACATACACGCTGTCTACGATGGCATCTGCTTGCTCAGTTTTACAATCTGCTTCTGCTAGCTCTGTTAGCTCTTCGATCGCCAAAGAGGTATGTAGTGTATCTGCTTGTGCATCAAGGCTTGCAGCGTCTGCGACTGGTAAGTCGAACGTACTACGGAACTCGGTGATATCACGGTATAAGTGATCAAAAATCTCTTGGGTTAGCTTTGACAGTTGCATTCTAATTTCCATTGAATCGATTGAAGCGGCAATGATACCAAACCGCACTTTGAACCCCAAGGGCATTGCATCTAACTGGTGATAAATCTGCCTTTGGGGAATGGTGGTGCTTAACGAAATAGGTAAGGGAACAGCTTTTTACGTTCTTCCTCTGAAAGGGCGGAAACACGAGCGATGTTCGTATCGGGAATGGATTCAGGATCAGGATAGTGTTTTAGTACCTTTTCCATACTCTCTTCGCGAATCAAATGGAAGATCGGGTAAGGAGAACGATTGGTCAGGTTTTCGTCGTCTTCAGGCCTTGCGCCGCCAAAACAGTAATCAGGATGGAAAGTCGCTACTTGGAAAATACCTTCCCAGTTTTGCTGCTTAATTAATCCTTCAACCCAATCTATGCAAAAGTTGTAGTCCCAGAAATCTTGTAGCATGTTGGGAACCACAACCAACGTGGTCTCAAGTTGTTCGGGCTCTGTGTTACTCAGCTCAATCAGTTGCAATAAAATATCTTCAAGAAGCGTTTCTTCTTGAGTCGCTTCACTAACAAAGATTTTGATTTGTTTATTACGTTGCGGCTTGGCAGCAAACGGACAAAGGTTGAGACCGATTACTACATCGTTGAGCCATTGATCGACCTGTTGAGTGATCGCTTCGATATCTGTGTTTTGTGTTGAACGCGTTGACATACGACTTTCTGGTTTTTATTAAAGTAGCGCAAGCATAGCAGAGTTGGTTATCCAAGTAACCAGAGAGGTATTACGCAAATGAGCGTACCTTAGCTACTCTTTAAACTCGCAGCGTCAGGTGTTTGGTCAGTGTGCTTTCTTTCGGCAATGTGTTTCAAATACGCAATCGCAGCAAACATCGCTAGGTAGACTGCGCTTCCCCCCATAAGAACACTCGACCAACCACCATGTTGCCAACAATAAAGAAGTAAGAATCCTCCCAAACTACCGCCTACATAGTAGTGTACTAAGTAGAGCGCAGTCGCGGTGGCTTTGGCGCGAGTGGCATTCTGACCGACCCAACCGTAGGCGAGGGTATGAGTAAAGAAGGCACCAAAACTTATCAGCAACAACCCAAATAGCATTGCAGTCAAGCTTTCAACCGCCGCAATCCACATCCCCGTCATGCTCACTATCGCGCCCAAGAACATGCCGAGGATTGATGAATAACGTTTACTCCAGTGGCCTGCGCAACGAGAGGAGAAAGTTCCTCCCAAGTAACAAATAAAGATCAGTGAGGCCAACCCGACGGGCACATTGTGAGGTTCACTCACCAGACGGAACCCCATTACGGAGTAAAGGTTGACGAACAAAGCAAAGTTGAGTCCTCCTATCAGCATCGCGAACCACACGCGTTGGTTTTTAAAATGACCAATAAGCGCACGATTTTGATGGCGCAAGCTGCTTGATGACGGGGTGAAGTTGCGCTGTGTTGGCAATAAATAGTGAACGCCAATGACACCAAGAAGAGTGAACACCATCATAACTTCAATGGCAACATCAACATTGAAATTGTCCGCCAATAAGCCGCCGCTAATACGTCCTGCAATACCGCCTAATGAGTTAGCCGCAATGTACGTTCCAATTGCCATCGAGAAAGCGTGCTTGTCGAGCTCTTCTGCCATGTAAGCCACGGCGACCGCAGCAAAAGCGGCGAGCGCGACACCGATCAGTGCTCGACATACCACCAAAAACAGGAATGAGTCACCAAACAGCATCAAAGCGGAAAGGGTAGGAATCGAAAACAGACCAGCCATCATGACTGGCTTTCGTCCCACTGATTCTGACAACACAGCCATCGGAACGAGGCTAAAAGAGAGAGCGAGTGTTGAGGCCGCAAATAACCAGTTCACTTGCGTTTCTGAGATCGTGAAAATTTGGGCAAAAGTGGGCAGCATTGGCTGTAGTAGGTATAAATTTGAAAAAACTAAGAAGGAACCAAGCGCTAGCGAGAGCGTAATGCGTTTGTATTCCGGTGTGCCAAAACTGACCATGAATCCTGCCTAATGTGAGCAAATGGAGAGACTGTGATCAATCTATCAGTTCGTTATAAATTAAAAAAATATATTAAAAATATGGACACCATATATTTTTGATCTAATGGAATCGAAACAACTTAAACATTTTCTGGCGGTCGCTGAACATGGAAATATTACCCATGCGGCGAAAGCCCTGCATATTGCCCAGCCCGCATTAAGCATTTCTATCAAAAAGTTTGAGCAGTCTTTGGGCGTTACCCTATTTCGCCGTGATGATAAAAAAATCAGCTTAACGAAAGAGGGCGAAACGCTACTTATACATGCCAAGCGGGTGATTCAACAGTTGCACGACGCGCAGCTCGCGATTGATGAGTTGAAAGGCTTAGCGAAAGGCGAAGTAAGGCTCGGGACGCCATCAATGATGGGCAGTTATTTCTTTCCACGAATTGTGATGGCGTTTAAAAGCCAGTTCCCGGAGTTAAAATTGACCTTGGTCGAAGCTGGGACTCAATCGATTCGTCGTATGCTGCTCAATGGTCAACTCGATATCGGTGTGATCAGTTGTGATAACGTGCCTGATGACCTAGAAACTGACCATTTGTTTACTAGCCAAATGGTCGCAGTTGTTTCACCTGAGCATGAGTTAGCCCAGCGAGACGCTCTTACTTTTGATGAGTTCTTTGAACACGATTTGGTTATGTTTCAGCATGGCTATTTTCACCGTGAATTTTTGGATCAGGTGAGTGAGGAGCATGGGTTTACCATGAAGTCATCATTCGAGACCAACTTACTGCCTTTGATTTTGAGTATTGTGAAACAAGAGTTTGCGATTACCGCGTTACTGGAATTGGTGACTCAACATGAGTCGGGCGTTGTTGGCCTACCGTTTGAACCACCCGTTACGCTGGATCTGGCACTTGCTTGGCGCAAGCAGGGGTACTTATCAATAGCAGATCGAACGTTTATCGACTTTATCAAGCGCTACGTTTAAATGCAGCGCAGATTCATCGTCCGAGCACTAGTCGCCTTTGTACATCTTCTCGAAGTTCTTTGGGTTCCAGCCAATCATTACCCGATCACCAATTTTTAAAACAGGCACTGAACGAGCACCAAGCGCATCAAGTTCTTTGCGACCGCGTTGCATCTTAGCATTGCACAAACGATAGTTAATATTTTTCGAATCCAGATAACGTTGAGCATCTTTGCAGTGAGGGCATTTATCTTTGACGTAAAGAACGACACGTTTCATTGAATTTCTCTCCATTATCATTGGGAGGCGAAGTTTAACGGCCTTTCGTCATAAATGAAAGGCGAAAGCTAAGGTGAAACTGTCCTTTATCTCAGGTATATTGAGCGCCTTTATTTTGTCATAACAGACGTTAACTCTATGCATCCGTCACTTCGATACATTCAGGGCTACCCACAAAACATCGTAGAGCAGGTGAGCTCATTGATAGCGAGTGGCATGTTTGTTCCTTGGTTCGAAAAGCGTTATCCCGATAGGCACCAAATCAAAAGCGAAAGGGCGCTCTATGAGTACGCCATGGCAATCAAAAACCGCTACATGAAGAAAGCCGCGCCAATCAGTAAAGTTGTCTACGATAAGAAAATTCACGCCGTAAACAACGCGCTTGGTTTGCACAGTGTAATCAGTAGAAACCATGGCGGTAAGCTGAAGTCGAAAAACGAGATTCGCATTGCCAATGTATTTAAGGATGCGCCCGAGCCACTATTAAGAATGCTGGTGGTACATGAGTTGGCGCATACTCGTGAGAAAAACCACGACAAGGCGTTCTATCAGCTATGTTGCTATATGGAGCCTGAGTATCACCAACTCGAATTTGATGCTCGTTTGTTTATGATTTACCTCGATTTAAAAGCGAATTTGAATGAAGAACAATAATCACAACGCGAAGCAAGCAAAGCCAAAGACTTCAATGGCGGGTCAGAATAAAGACGCGAATAAAGCCAAGCCGAAGCGTGTTAAAGACAAAGTTGCGCGCAAATCCTCGCAGCCTGCAGGAAAGAGCGAAGTCGAGTTCATAAAAATAGCGAAGAATGGTTTGCATGAGCGTAATGTTCATCGAGGTCGTTACGATTTTAAAAAACTCGTGGAAAGTGAACCACAGTTAAAGCCATTCGTTATCAAAAATCCGAAAGGGGAAGACTCCATAAACTTCTCTGATCCTAATGCTGTTAAAATGCTCAATAAAGCATTGCTTGCTGCGTATTATGGTATCGAGTTCTGGGACATTCCCGACACCTACCTTTGCCCACCGATTCCGGGCCGCGCTGATTACATTCACCGAGTGGCAGAACTACTTGATGGTGAAGTAAAAGGTCAGTACGCGCACCAAAAAGTGAAAGCGTTGGACATTGGCGTGGGAGCAAACTGTATTTATCCGATTGTTGGTGTAACAAAATACGGTTGGCACTATACGGGCAGCGATGTCGATCCAAAATCCATCCAATCGGCTCAAACGATCGTAGAGCACAATCGTGTTTTGACGGGAAAAATTGCACTGGTACAGCAATACAATGATGCCAATATTTATCGAGGTATCATTCAACCGAATGATCGTTATGATGTGACGACATGTAATCCGCCATTCCACCGTTCGGCGGAAGATGCCGCTATGGGCAGCCAGCGTAAAATCGATAATCTAAAAGCAAACCAGCGCAAGAAAGGGCTAAAACCTCAAACCGCACAAGTAAAGACAAGTAAGCCCGCGTTGAATTTTGGCGGTCAAAACGCTGAATTGTGGTGTGAAGGTGGAGAAGCGGCGTTTATCCGAAAAATGGCGAATGAAAGCCAAGCTTTTGCCGCGCAGGTCTTGTGGTTTACAACCCTTATATCCAAAAAAGACAACGTTCGTCCGATGCGCAAGCAGCTTGAAAAATTGGGTGTGAAAGCCATTCGTGTGGTTGAAATGAGTCAAGGGCAGAAAGTGAGCCGCTTTGTAGCTTGGTCATACATGGATAAGCAACAGCGCAAAGCATGGATTGAACTAAAGTAACGTTGACCGTTTCACACTGAACAATAAAGTAGGAAGCCCGCTGATATCAGCGGGCTTCTATTTTGGGAGATCTAAAACTTAATGTTGGGCTCACAATCTAGTGAACTGAGAGAGACAAAAGTATCTGTTTTGGCATAGTACAAGCCACAGGTTTCACCTCTTATCTGCAACGTATATTGGTCTGGAAGATCCTTATAGCTGCCATCCAACAGTTGATTGTTGTTCCCTTTTACTCGTCCTTTTTCAATCAACAAATGCGGTGAAGATTCAAATACGTTATTTGCGATTCTAGGTGCTGGTGTCCCTTGGATTTCTGCGATCGCGTTTTGAATTTCTATGACTGTTTCCGGAGAGTTCTTTTTACTCAATGCTTCAACGGGTTCTTGTGACATAGCTTGACATCCTATCAAAGAAATTGAAGTGCCTAGGAAAAGCGCCACCCGAATCAGCATTCGTAAAAAGCTAGTTGATCTCAACATGAATTGCCTCTGTTCGTAGCGGAGAGCGAAGATCGCTTAACTCCGGAGATGAAATGTTACGCGGCATGGCGTTGAAACTTGAAGGGGATACTGGCGGACAGGTTCCAGTTTCCATGTAGTTTAGTGCCGCAGAAAGCATACCTTCAGATGGATCGCCTAATGGTTTTGTTAGGTCGTCATTGACCCAGCAACCTTCCACTCTATTGTCTAAGCCTAGCTCGGTATTGATTTGGCTCTTTGGAGTAGGAATAAAACCATCAGCGAAGTCGCCAAATTTTTTCTCGTTCGCCGACTTGAACTGAATAGTGTAGTACATAGTGCCGCAGTTTTGTTCTGGTGAGAACCCATACGGTTTACCTGTGGTTGTTGAGCCTATTTGGATAACCTCCACATCAATGCCGCGCAAAGCGTTGATTAGCAGTTCACTTGAGGAAGCCGTGCCTCCTGAAGTCAGCACATATACGCGCTTTTTGTTCAGTGTCGGAAGCACTTGGTCCGAATATTTCTGTGCTGCCCAGTCTATTGCTAGATTTGTAAAGCGATAGATGTTATCCCCATCTTTAATGGTACGCATCACTTTGTCATTGTGAATCAACTCACTGAAGACTCGGTTCTGACCAGCACTGCTTAGCATGTAGCCTACTTGCGAGGACTGAAGGACTAAGCCACCGCCGTTGTAACGTAAATCAACGACGATCTCGTCAACATTCTCTGCTGAGAGCGTACTGAACGCCTCAATAAGCGGGGCTTGAGCGCTTGGTTCAAAGGAGTTGTATTGCAGATAGCCGATCCGCATACCATTGTGTGTAATCACTTTGGCATTTTTAACTGGAGAGGTCATGACATCAGAGGCGGTAAGCGTCACGGTTTTCACTAGACCGTCGACACTCTCAAATGTGAAGGTGTAATCTTGATTGATGTCAGGGTTAAAGAGCGTTTTATTAATAAAATCAATGTCGGACTGACTACCGGTGTTAACCACATCAATATTATTGATTTTCAGAAGCTTATCACCACGAGCAATGCCGCTTCTATCAGCTGGAGAGGCTTCTTCATTGTAGGAAATACGAACGTCTCGAGGTTGTACGCCACGTAAGAATGCCCAGTTGAAACCAAATCCAGCAACTAAACCGGATTGCGATGATTTCATCTCATCTTCATAAGGGACGGTAAAATGGAAGCGATCTTTGGGTTTACCCGTCGCGGTAGTAGCAGAGGTGACCAGCGTATTGAAGTAATCAGTAACAGTTTTGTAGTTTGCTGGATTATTATCAGGAACCTCGTCATACCATAGGTACGTTTCGTTAGTAAAAGCTCTTAAAAAGAGTTTTTCGTGCAATGTAGAGCCCAATTTATCTGGATAGGCGGCATAGTTGTCATATGGGTCCAGTCCGACGCGGGGCGTTTCACATTGGTTGATAAACGTTTTCGACGGTTGGCTATAATCACCGGCTTTCCATGTTGGTCCAGTTGCGCTGCTAGTTGACGGAGTAGGTGATGAACCATCACCGCCGCCACCGCCACAGCCTTGTAATAATGCGAGAGTGACTGCCGTTGCTAAAGAATACTTAAATTTCACTTTTCTATGTCCTTATAAATAATAGAATTATAATTATGTGTTTTGCTTTTGTTTTTATTAGCTAGGTGAATGTATTAATTTAATTTGTTCGTCTGCAAATTTATAGTTAAATAGTGTGAGGTAAATAACGTAAAAAAGTTGTCTTTTATACTTAAGCTAAATTAGTCATTACTTAAGTTTTCTGTCTATTTCAAAAGAGCTAACAAGACAATTAATAAGTGTGAAATTAAGACAAGTTCTTAGTTGACTAAGCGATGCTTGCTAAATAAAAATCAGAATTAGATTCAGGAAACGCTTTGAATCAATAGTTTGGTAGGGATATATGATGTTATCTGGGGTTTGTTTGATTTATTTGTCTGATGCTTTAACTTAATTTAGTGAGTTGAGCGACGTGCTTTAATAGGCTTCCGTCAATGTTAGGTAAATCATCAGCGAAAAATATCTGAGCACCGGGAGTGCAGCGCATTAATATATTTATTAGTTCACCTTCATTGTTGGAAGTGTTAACTGCGTTAAGTTTCGCTAATTTATTACAAAGCTCGTCCTCTATTTGCACTTTCTGCTCTTCGGTGAGCCTAATGCGACCTATACATACGCCTGGGTTGATATCATGAGAAAGCGAATCTTGTTGAAATCGCTCTTTGAATAAGGTGTCTAATGCCGTACCTTCTTCCATAATAAATCGACGACCAGAACGGTAAAAC
Organism: Vibrio sp. OPT46; assembly: GCF_015163535.1. NCBI lineage: Bacteria > Pseudomonadati > Pseudomonadota > Gammaproteobacteria > Vibrionales > Vibrionaceae > Vibrio > Vibrio sp. OPT46. The sequence goes on from NZ_JADDYG010000141.1 coordinate 37,894, forward strand.
AAGCCGTCTCCGAAGTTTTCGACATATCCTAGAATTTCCGCGATACGCAAATAGAATCGTAAGCTTGTATCAGAAAGTCCGTAAGTTTGGGCTATCTCTTGCGGTTTAATATCACGAGAAGTCAGCATATAAATAAAATCAAGTAAGTAAGGATGCTCAACGAAAAGGGCGCTCTCTTCATCTGTTAGCATTTGCTCGTTTTGGTGCTGAAGCTCGTTGGCTAAGGTTGCGAGTTCGATGAGATCGGTATTCAGGTAGTTCAGATAAATAAGTACTTTATCCAAACCTAAAGCTGGATTATGTAGGTGGCGTTTAATACTAGATAAAGGGATGCCACTTTTCTCTGACAAGGAATTGTAGCAAAGCCCTTCTTCTTTAATCTTTTGTCGTAGCGCTGCAAGTAAAAACTTTGGTCCAACATTCATCCTTGAATATCACCTTATTCGTTATTCCGTTTACTGGCTGATATTTTGCCTTTCAAGCAGCAGGTTTCGAATCGCTGTGCCTGCTTCTAGAATGTGCTTTTTCAGTAGGTACTTGGCGCCTTCGATATCGCGATTTTGGCACATTTCAAACAAGCTTAAGTGCTCTTCTTCTGCCTTTTTAATGCCTGTAGTAAACAATAGCTGCATGCGTATGTATCGGTCACACTTTGTGTTCAGGTTGTAAATGACGTCCATAGTTTCAGGCATGTTGGCTGGCGCATATAGGGCTTTGTGGAACTCGTAGTTGTAGTTGCTCCATTCTTCTACTTCGTCGCCACTGTTCACTACTGACTCGAAACGTTCGCGAACTTCGCGCGCGCGTTCAAGGTCAGCGTCTGTCATATTTTGAATCGCGCGCTCTAAAATGTGGCATTCCACGACAGCGCGCAGTTCAAATAGCTCATTGATTTTCTCTGGAGATAGCTCAGTGACCGTCGCACCTTTGTGAGGTTCAAAGCTAACGAGTCCTTGTGCTTCCAATTGAACTAACGCTTCACGCACAGGAATTCGGCTAACATTAAACTCTTTTGCTAACGCATCTTGACGTAAAGGTTGACCAGTTTTTAACTCGCCCTTCAAGATCTGAGTTCGAATTGCTTCCTCAACGAGCTGAGTGCGCGTTTTAAAAACAGGTTTCTGTGACATTGAAGTCTCCCGTGAAATTAATATTGTATCCAATCCATTTTACTTTAGTAGTTTATTGTTTTTCTGGCACAAACCAACTAGGAAAGAAGGTTTTGAGAAGTAGAGTGAAATAAAAGGCATCAGTTGATGCCTTTTTGAGCCATTTGGTGGGCTTATTGGGACACACTGCCATCTATGGCGCGTTGGATACCCAGTGGGTTCGACGCTTTTAATGAATCCGGCAATAAAGATTCTGGCAAAGCTTGATAAGAGACCGGACGCAACCAACGATGAATAGCCTCCGCACCGACAGATGTTGAGGCAGAATTGGTTGAAGCCGGATATGGTCCACCATGAACCATAGCGTAACCAACCTCGACGCCAGTTGGCCAACCGTTGAATACAAGGCGTCCGGCGATTTCTTCCAAACTTGGAAGCAGTTGCTTGGCTTGTTCTTCGTCTTCAGCGGTAGCGTGAAGGGTTGCGGTGAGCGATCCAGTCAGTGAATCACTCAGTTTCAACATGTCATCGAAATCTTCACAGATTACGATTAACGATTGAGGACCAAATATTTCTTCCTCCCATTGCGGGTTTTCACGCCAGTTTTTACTGTCCGTCACGAACAGTGCTGGTGAGACATTGGTCGCTTCTGCTTGTTCAGAACGAGTGACGTTAATGCCTGTTTCGGAAGCTCGCTTATCCACTTCGGATTCATACGTTTCTCGGATTCCTTGCGTTAGCAAAGTGGCCGTTGATTGTTGTCGAATTAACCCTTGAGCGATTTCGATAAAGGCTTGCGTTTCTGGGCTATTCAAGACAAATACAACGCCTGGTTTTGTACAAAATTGTCCACAGCCCAAAGTCATAGAAGCCACAAATTCTTCAGCCAATGATGCGTTTGCCCGTATGGCTGAAGGGAGAATAAATGTTGGATTAATCGCCCCTAGTTCGCCATAGAAGGGGATTGGCTCTGGTCTTTGCTGGGCTAGATTGAACAGCGCACGGCCACCACCGACTGAACCTGTAAACCCAACCCCTTTAATTTTTGGATGGGTAACGAGTGCTTGGCCAAGTGCACGTTTGTTACCTTGCAATAGCGTGAAGATGGCTTGCGGTAAGCACTCTTTCTCAAGTGCAGCCTCAATACACTCAGCAACAAGTTGACTGGTGCCAGGGTGGGCGGTATGGCCTTTTACAATCACAGGGCAGCCAGCAGCCAGTGCCGAAGCCGTATCACCACCTGCAGTAGAAAATGCGAGCGGAAAATTAGACGCACCAAACACGGCGACAGGGCCAATTGCGATTTGTTGACGGCGAATATCTGGTTTTGGCAGTGGTTGACGGTTTGGGTTTGGCGTATCGAAGATTGCTTGATAGTGATTACCCGAGCTCACAACCTCGGCAAATAGTCGTAATTGGTTGGCGGTACGTCCTATTTCACCGCTTAAACGTGCTTCGGGAAGGGCAGTTTCTAAATGAGCACGAGCAACGATTTCTTCACTCTTCTTTTCCAATTCAGAGGCGATAGAGCAAAGTAAGCTCGCTCGCTTTGCATTGCTTAGTTGGCGAAACTCACGCGCAACGCTTTGGGCGGCTGAGGCTGCTTGATTAACTTCTTGCTCCCCATGCACCGGAAACTCTGTGGGTAGAGGCTCACCAGTAAAGGCGTTGACTGCGTAAAAAGTGGTTGGTTCTTGTGGGTTCATCATTCTTCCTTACTATCCTTATTACTTCACTTCAAATCCGTACGCATATGGGTCTTCATCGTCTACCCATATCGTGTTGTGACCGTATACTTGTGCCCATCCTTCAATACTTGGCAAAATAGCGGCTTTGCCATTCACTTCGGTAATGCCTTCTATACGTCCTTGAAATAGGCTGCCGATGATACTTTCGTGAACAAAGTCTTCCCCTTGATTGAGTTTGCCTCTTGCATGCCATTGCGCCATGCGTGCACTTGTGCCCGTACCACATGGCGAGCGATCCAACGCTTTGTCACCGTAAAACACAGCATTTCGAGCGGTGGCGTTTTCTTGTGTGGGCTCTCCGCTCCATAGCACGTGAGAAACACCGCATACTGTAGGATCTTCTGGATGTACGCACTCAACCGCTCTAGATACCGCTTCGCGAACTTTTGGTGAAAGCATCAAAATTTCATCTGGAGAGTAGTGTTCAAGTCCGGCGTAGCTTTCTTGAGGATCGACGATTACGTAATAGTTTCCGCCATAAGCAACATCGACAGTGAGCTCACCTAAGCCCTCTATGTCCACGGTTACGTCTTGGTGGGCAAGGTAAGCTGGTACGTTAAATATCTTCACCGACGTGACCTTGTCACCTTTTGTTTGGTAGTGCACTTCGATTTGTCCTGCTGGGACATCAAGTATCAAACGGCCTTCTTTTTTGGGAGTGATAAGGCGATTCTCGATAGCGGTAGTGACGGTTCCAATGGTGCCGTGGCCACACATTGGTAAGCAGCCACTGGTTTCAATAAACAGAATTGAAGCGTCTGCGTTATCGCTGCAAGGAGGCAAGACAACTGACCCCGACATCATTGAGTGTCCGCGAGGCTCAAACATGAGTGCCTGACGAATCCAATCATAATGCTCAAGAAAGTATTGGCGCTTTTCGCTCATGGTATTGCCTTCGAGTGGAGGCACACCGCCTGCGACCAGCCTAACTGGGTTGCCGCAGGTGTGGGCATCAATACAGAAAAAAGTTCCTTGTCTCATTTTTCGCTCCTTGCTGAAAAAATGGTTGAATTAAACAATAGTGATGTTAACGTAATGTAAAATATATTGTATACAATCTACGTTTTCAAGTGTGACTCGGAGCATATTTATGTTGGTCAAGGATGAAACCAAAAAGGAAAGGATCGCCGTGATAGGTGCGGGGATTATTGGCTTATCAATTGGATTGAAGTTGCAGCAGCAAGGTTATCAAGTCACGATTTTTGATCCCAATGGCGTGGGGAATGGATGCTCTAAGGGAAATGCAGGTCATATCGCGACTGAGCAAATCTTCCCTCTTGCAACGCCAGCGCTGCTTCCACAATTACCTAAAATGCTGCTAGATTCCAAAAGTCCGGTTTCGATCCGTTGGCAAGATATTCCAAACACAATCGGGTGGATGATTCGTTTTCTATTACAAACCAAGCCATCAGCCGCGGAGCGGGCAAAAAACGCGATTAAGAGTCTTAACGAGCGGTCAGTGGCAAGTTGGCGTGGCGTGCTTGATTCAATCGGAAAAGCGCATCTAATAAAAATGAATGGTTCATTGCTCACTTTTGAAAACGAGAAACTGTTTCAGAATTATCAAAGTACGCTTAACTCACTGGCTAAAAACGGTGTGACGCATCAAGTTTGGACACAAGAGGCGATTCGAGAGCGAATACCTGATCTCAGCCATAAGGTTCGTATCGGAGTCTTTTTTCCCGAAACCGGTCATACGCTAGACCCTTATCAGCTCTGTGCTGAGCTAAGTGAAGCTTTTGAAGTTCTTGGCGGTAAGGTTTTACAAAAAGGTGTATCTGCGTTGGCGAAAAATGGCGATGTGCTGGTTGAGTCTCAAACACATTCATTTGACCGAATCATTGTTGCCGCTGGTGTACATTCTAAGCCTTTGATACGGCAACTAACCGGAGTCAAAGTGCCTATTCAAGCCGAGCGTGGTTATCACCTAATGGTGGATGACAAGCGTGATGTACTGCCATTTCCTATTAGCTCTGCCGATAGAAAATTCATCATGACTCCGATGTCAGGTGGGCTACGCTTGGCAGGCACTGTGGAGTATGCCGATGTAGAATCACCACCCAATATGAAACGTTCAGAAATGCTTTTTCAGTTAGGTGATGAGATGTTTGAATCGGGGTTACATTCACTCAAGCAAGGAGAAAAGTGGATGGGTAATCGGCCTTCAACAGTCGACTCGTTACCGGTTATTGATAGCATTTGGGATGGAAATGTATTACTGGCATTTGGCCACCAACACCTTGGATTAACTCAAGCGGCGATTACGGCAGATCTCCTTTTAGAGCTTATCGAAGGAAAGCCGACATCGATTGATCTTTCACCTTTTTCATTACAACGATTTGCCTGAAAAATTTAATATTAAATATTGTATAAAATATATTAAATGCTAATGTTAACTTAATTTTAACAAAAACTGGTATCCAACAGCCGTACTCGGATGCCTCCAGAAAAACAACCAAAAGGAGTAAAACGTGTCACGAATGACCAAAGCACCATTGGCGCTGTTGATCTCAGGAATGCTGTTGGGGACCTCTGCTTATGCTGAAGACAAATTGACGGTCGTATCTTGGGGTGGTGCATTCACCAAGAGCCAAGTGGAGGCATATCATAAGCCTTTCATTAAAAAAACAGGTGTTGAGATCGTATCCGAGGATTTCAGCGGCGGATTAGCCGAAATTAAAGCACAGGTGGAAGCGAACAATGTGCGCTGGGATTTGGTTTCTCTCGACAAGCCGGACATTGTTCGTGGTTGTGCAGAAGGGCTATTAGAACCAGTGAGCCCAAGTATTTTGCCTCCGGGAGCTGATGGAACACCAGCACAAGAGGATTTTATTGATGGTGCGATTCACGAATGCGCAATCAATACCATCGTTGTGTCCACTGTATTAGCGGTGAACGAAGACGCGTTTAAAGGTAAGGCTTTGCCAAGCAAGTTGACCGATCTTTTTGACCTAAAAACTTTTCCAGGTCGACGTGCATTGCAAAAACAACCTCAGGGCAATCTTGAGTGGGCACTATTGGCTGATGGTGTAAAGCCAGAAGAGGTCTACAGCCTGCTCGAAACCGAAGCGGGGCGTGAGCGTGCTTTTGCTAAGTTGGATACGATCAAATCAGAAGTACTGTGGTGGACAACAGGTGCCCAGCCACCTCAAATGCTTGCAGACAAAGAAGTGGTGATCGCCTCGGCGTTTAACGGCCGAATCCACAATGCCCGTAAAGATGAAGGTCAACCATTTCGGATTATATGGGACCGTCAAATGGGTTACATGAATGGATGGGCGATACCTAAAGGGAGTGAGAACACAAAGCTTGCATTGGACTTTATTGCTTTTTCTTCAGGAACAAAACCATTAGCTGATCAAGCTAAGTACGTTGCCTATGGGCCTACGCGTAAGTCGTCTTCGGCGGAGGTGAACCCAGACATTTTAGCGAACCTTCCTACCGCACCTCAAAACTTCCAAACCGCCTTCCTGATTAACGATGAATGGTGGTCAGACTACGCGGATGAACTCAATGAAGAGTTCAACACCTGGCTGCTTAACTAGGCGTTAATTTTTGTATGGGGCCGAGTTTTCATCCATAAGCGAGGTTCCGTACTTTTCCTCAACTGTATTTATGTTTTCGGAGAAATGATGAAAGTCATCGAAGCACAGCAAGTCGCGCAATGTTTAACAATGAAGTCTCTTATTGAAACGATGCGTGAAATGTACTCGCGGCCAGCAACAATACCTCAACGCCGAGTCATGCCCTTAGAAGAGGGAGAATACGAGGCGTTTGCGCTACTTCCTGCTTGGAACCAGGAGTTAATTGCGGTGAAAGCCTTTACGTATTTCCCGCATAACCCCGAGCAAGGAAAAGATACGCTTGCATCTAAGCTGCTTGTTTTTAGACGAAACGATGGTGAGCCGCTCGCACTCGTGGACGGTAAAGTTTTAACGTTTTGGCGCACCGCCGCAGCTTCTGCGTTGGCAGCGGACTATTTGGCGCGTCCCGGTGCTGATCGTCTGTTGATCTGCGGAACGGGCAATCTTGCGCCTTATTTTGCGTGGGCATACGCTGCGGTTCGCCCACTTAAGCAGGTTTATATTTGGGGGCGTAACTCAGACAAAGCCGAGGCGACGGTAGATGCCATTGTGTCATCTTCAGAGTATCAATCGCTTCCTGATGAGCGTCGGTTCCGTGTTTCAGTCGTAGAAAAAGTGGACCACGTTATCAAACACGTTGACATCATCAGCTGTATTACCGCATCAGCAGAGCCTTTGTTTAATGGCGCAGACGTGCTGCAGGGCACCCATATTGATTTGGTCGGTAATCATGATTTGGACAAGCGTGAATGCGACTCTAAAGCAGTGCAACGAGCACAGGTGTATGTTGATAGCCGTATTAATGTATTAGCCGAAGCGGGCGATCTTCTCATTCCAATTCAAGAGGGCGTGTTCACTTCAGACGATATCAAAGGGGAATTACCGCAGCTTTGCGCCCAACAAATCTCAGGACGTCAAAACGATGAGGTCATTACTTTATACAAATCAGTTGGCAGTGCTTTGGCTGATTTGGCCGCTGTAAAGGCGGTGTTGTTAGAAAATGGCATAGATAGCCATGTCTGAGCATTTTCGCTCGTTCATTTAAATTGCATACAATATACATATAAGGAAGGTAGTTCATGAAAATTGATTGGAAAGGTGTTTATCCGGCGGTCAGTACGCAATTCCGTCAAGATCAGTCAATCGACTTAGACGCAACGCAAACTGTTATAGATAACCAAATTAAAGATGGTGTGAATGGCATTATCTGCTTGGGTACTGTCGGTGAGAACTGTGCGTTGTACCCGGAGGAGAAACGCCAGGTCTTGCAAGCGGCAAAAGAAGTCGTAAATGGCCGTGTGCCTTTGATTGCTGGTACAGCAGAGTCTATTACCACAGCAGCTGTTGATTACATGCAGGATGCGCACAAAATTGGTATCGATGGTTGTATGGTGATGCCTGCCATGGTTTACCGCACGTCTGAGAGCGAAACGTTCGAATATTACCGCACGCTAGCAGAAGCAACGCCAGAAATGCCAATCATGATTTACAACAACCCGGTTGCTTATGGTGTCGATGTAAACCTCGATATTATGGCGAAACTGGCTGAGTTTGAAAGTATTGTAGCTATCAAAGAGTCGACCACTGATACTCGTCGTATCACTGAGCTTTACAATAAATTTGATGACCGCTTTACCGTGTTCAGTGGTGTTGATGACATCGCTCTTGAATCATTGATGCTAGGTGCGACCGGCTGGATTTCTGGTTTAACCAACGCATTCCCAGAAGAATCCGTCGCGATTTATAAACTGGCAAGCCAAGGTCGTTATGCTGAAGCGTTAGAAATCTACCGTTGGTTCTTACCGCTACTGCGTTTAGACACCATTCCTACGCTGGTTCAGTGCATAAAATTGGCCGAGCAAGTCTGCGGACGTGGCTCTGAACAAGTTCGTGCGCCACGCCAACTCTTACAAGGTGAAGAGCGTCAACAAGTCATTCAAATGGTTGAACATGCGTTAGAAACCCGCTTAGACCTATCCAAATACAATCTGTAATTGTGCTGTTTAGTAGAGCGTTAACTGACGCTCTACTCATTCGTAATATTCAAAAAATGAGAAGAGGGAAGTCATGAGCACGGAAAACAAGGACTATGTCAGCTTTCAACACGTTAAGAAAACCTACGATGGCACGAATTTGGTGGTGAAAGACTTCAACTTAGATATTACTCCTGGAGAGTTCGTTACTATGTTGGGGCCGTCAGGATCGGGCAAGACCACTTGCTTGATGATGCTAGCAGGCTTTGAAACTGCGACCGGTGGAGACATTTATATCGATGGCGTTCCTGTCAATCATCTCGCGCCGCACAAGCGCGATATTGGTATGGTGTTTCAAAACTATGCGTTGTTTCCACATATGACCATTGCTGAGAATCTTGCGTTTCCTTTAAAGGTGCGAAAACTCGACAGTGACACGATTCAAAGCAAAGTTCAGAGTGTATTAGAAATGGTCGAGCTTGAGCATGTTGCGACTCGATACCCGAAGCAGTTATCAGGTGGTCAACAACAGCGTGTTGCGTTAGCGCGAGCATTAGTGTTTGAGCCTAAACTCGTGTTGATGGATGAACCACTAGGCGCGTTAGATAAGCAGCTGCGTGAGCAAATGCAGATGGAAATTAAACATTTGCATGAAAAGCTTGGCATTACCATTTTGTATGTGACGCACGATCAAGACGAAGCTCTCACTATGTCCGACCGTATTGCGGTTTTTAATCACGGCGAAGTGCAACAACTCGCGACACCAACCGAGCTTTATGAATCTCCGAGTAATACGTTTGTTGCGCAGTTTATCGGAGAAAACAACCAACTCTCAGGTTTAGTCAAAGAGTGGAACGGAAAGTATTGCCAAGTGCTCGTTGGGAAAGAGTTATTTACTGCGAAACCTGTCAGAGTCTCTGAGCAAGGGCAGAGAACAACACTTTCCATTCGACCAGAAAAGATTGTTATTCAACCAGAGAAAGCGTCTTGTGAGAACCAAGTCTCGGGCGTCCTACGAGAATTGATTTATCACGGTGATCATTATCGTCTGGTCGTCGAAGTAGAGAGCGTTGGTCACTTCATCGTTAAAGTACCTAACGATAATCGTAAACACTTGCAGTTAACGCCTGGCTCAATTTGTCGTATTGGTTGGCAAAGTGACGATTGCCATGCTCTTGATGGGACACAAACTCAAAGTAGCGAGGTAGCAGCATGAGTCGAGAGCTAACCGCATTAGATTCTGTATTGGAAATCGAACGCCAAGTTCATGAGCAAGAAACCAATTTGAAAGCGCAGTTGCAAAAGGCCGAGCGCCGAAAAAAGCTTCGCTCCATTATGCTCACAACGCCATTGGTGTGTTTTATTCTGCTTACGTTTGCTTTTCCTATCCTCGACATGCTTTATCGAAGCGTGGATAACCGAGAAATATCCCTGTCACTACCACAAACTATTCAAGCCTTAGAAAGTTGGGATTATCAAGGTCAGCCTCATCAAGAAGTCATTGAGGCATTCTCTGTTGAAGTACTTGCGCTTTATCAAAGCAAAGAGCTGCCGAAAATAGCCAACCGGATGAATATTGAAGAGTCTGGTATGCGCAGTTTACTCATGAAAACCGGCAGAAAGTTGTCTCGTTTGACGTCGCTGCCGAGCTCGGTGACACAGTTGGCTAAGCTGGATAAGCGATGGACTAATCCTAAATATTGGGCGGCGTTTAAGAATCTTAGTGGCGCATTAACATTCAGTCACTATCTTGCAGCGCTAGACTTGCAAGTGAATGAGTTTGGAGACATTGAGCCCCAACCAGAAAAACGCCAAATATACGTCGACCTTTTCTTTAAAACTTTTTGGATGTCTATTTCAATCACCTTAATTTGTTTGGTGATGGCGTACCCCGTTGCTTACCTGCTTGCCAATTTACCTGATAAGCGCGCGAACTTACTTTTAATTATTGTGCTGCTGCCATTTTGGACATCATTGTTAGTCAGAACCACGTCTTGGATTGTTCTGCTGCAAAACCAAGGGGTCATTAATGATCTCCTTATTTGGTCGGGTTTTACTTCTGAGCGAATTCAGATGATTCACAATACCTTCGGAACGGTGGTGTCTATGGTGCACATTCTGTTGCCTTTTATGATCCTGCCTCTGTATAGCGTAATGAAAGGAATTAGCCCAACTTATTTCCGTGCCGCTCGTTCTCTAGGCGCGACGCCTTTCATTGCGTTCATCAAAGTTTATATGCCGCTTACGTTACCGGGGATAGGTGCGGGGGCCTTGCTTACTTTCATTCTTTCTATTGGCTTCTACATTACGCCCGCTTTGGTTGGTGGAAGAAGCGGACAGATGATCTCCAATATGATTGCCTATCATATGCAGACATCACTGAACTGGGGGATGGCTGGCGCATTGGGTGGACTGCTTTTGTTCGTTGTACTGGTTCTGTTTTATATATTCAACCGTGTGGTTGGTATTAATAACCTTAAGGTAGGAGGATAACCATGGCATTACCAAACTATGCATCAAAAGTAGAGCGAGTTGCTTACGCAGGTTACTTAGCTTTTTGTGGGTTGGTGCTGTTCTTTTTAATCGCTCCAATTCTGACCATCATCCCGTTATCGTTTAATGCAACGCCTTACTTTACTTTTACCGAGGGGATGTTAAACCTTGATTCGGAAGCGTATTCTACTCGCTGGTATCAAGAAATGTTTACTAGTGATCAGTGGCTGTTGGCGCTGAAAAATAGCACGTTCATTGCTTTTATGGCGACACTCGTTGCAACAGGGCTGGGAACTCTGGCGGCGTTGGGTTTAGCAAGTAGTAACTTGCCTTTTCGCAATACGATTATGGCGCTGTTGATCTCGCCCATGATCGTACCAGTCATTATCTCTGCTGCTGCGATGTACTTTTTCTACACACGCCTTGGCTTATCACAAACTTATTTAGGCGTCATTTTGGCACACGCTGCGTTAGGTACGCCTTTTGTCGTCATTACCGTTACTGCGACGTTAAGCGGCTTTGACCATAGCTTGGTAAAAGCGGCGGCTAGCTTAGGAGCAAACCCTGTTTATACTTTCAGACACATTACCTTTCCTCTGATTCGTCCGGGGATGATTTCTGGCGGCTTGTTTGCTTTTGGCACTTCGTTCGACGAGGTTGTGGTGGCGTTATTCCTGACTGGGGCAGAACAAAAAACCGTTCCTAGGCAGATGTGGTCAGGAATTCGAGAGCAAATCAGTCCGACTATATTGGCGGTCGCTACGTTGCTGATTTTTATGTCGGTGTGTTTGCTCGTGACTTTAGAAGTTCTACGTAGGCGTAATGTACGCATTCGAGGCATTCAAGAATAACCAAACTTTTTCTTTGTTGCTCGCTACGCACTTTTGTTTAGGGGCTCCTCAATTTTTGACCAAATGCGCCTCATTGTAGGCGCTTGTCTTTTGTGTTTATCATCAGCGATGACTGACATGTCACTCCTGTAGATTAATGCCAGCCTGCTCGAAACGTGCCAAAGGCGACTTGTTTGATCGCTGATACCAACTAGCTGGCATGTTTGGTTTAAGTCGGGCTTTCTCTTCCTTGCTAATCACAACATAGTGCAAAAACGCATTAAGTGTGGTTACCATCACGTTAAACGTCATTTCCCCATCTTTGCTGATGGATTTCAATAACCCAACGACGGTTTCCTCAGAGACTAACGGTTCAACCACCGCCTTTTTTCGCTCTTTTATTGATGTTGAAGCGGGCAGTCTTGCACGTGCCGTCTCCCAACAAACTTTGTTGGTTTTACTGACAAGGTTGTGCTTGTAGCATTAGTAACTGAATAAAAAGCGTGGCAGGTTTTGCCAGCGTTCGGCTTGGACTTCTAACCAAAGATGTTGTAGCTCAATATCAGCGTCGGTCATAGGAGTTGTTTAGCAAAAAGAAAAGAAACCATTTTATCGCTTTTGTGAGGAGCAATAAAAGATATTTGAATGGAAAGATAAACAACTAGTTGATCAATATTACTAAAGCAAATCGATTTCTGGCAAGCTCGTGCAACGGCAACTCGAGTACCAAAAACTGACACCGTCACGTTCAGTTGTTAACAAAATGTTTCATCTTGTCTTGCGAGTAGATTATATGGAGATGCTCTTGCAGTAATAAGGGCAGTGGCGATGCAAAAGACGTAATGCATTTAAGGAAAACTCAATATAGAAGAAATTAGATGGAACTGAAGACTTTGAGTGTCGCGATTGCGACAACATTAACCAGCACTGGCGTATTTGCGTTAAGCGAGCCAGTTTCTCAAGTTACAGAGCAACATGCACATTCGGCTCATACACACGGTGTTGAATCCAATCGAGTTGAATACCAACCAACCGCAACTCTCCCTATTCAGCCCTCCAAGGCAACTCGAGTACAGTCACTTGAAAGCCTTGATGAGTCGAGCACTGCTTGTGATTTGGAAGCATTGGTTACCGAAAGCAGTAACCAATTGATCAGCGAAATTTTAAGTCAGGGCGCGACGTGCGTGAACCAGTTATTCTCTGCTGAAAGTCGGATTCAGGAGTCGGTATTTAGCTCCGATCATATGTACAACATTGCGAAGCGCACTACGACATTGGCGAAGGGGTATACAGGTGGCGGGAGCGATGAACTCGAAACGTTTTTCTTATACTTGCGCGCGGGTTATTACGCCGAGTTTTACAATGACAACATCTCATTTATTGAATGGGTTACCCCAGCGGTGAAAGAATCCGTGGATGCGTTTGTTAATAACGCAAACTTCTATGAGAACAGCGACCGTCACGGCAAAGTGCTTAGTGAAGTCATCATCACTATGGATAGTGCGGGCTTGCAGCACGCGTACTTACCGCAAGTGACCCAGTGGCTTACACGTTGGAATGATCAATACGCCCAGCACTGGTATATGCGCAATGCAGTTAACGGTGTTTTCACTATTTTGTTTGGTGGGCAGTGGAACGAGCAATTTGTGCAAATAATTGGCAACCAAACGGACCTTGCCAAAGCTTTAGGCGATTTTGCTCTGAGGGCATCATCAATCGGTGCTGAAGATGAGTTCATGGCCGCGAATGCGGGGCGAGAGCTCGGGCGTTTGACCAAGTATACGGGTAACGCGAGTTCTGTTGTGAAGAGTCAGCTGAGTCGAATCTTTGAACAGTATGAAATGTATGGTCGGGGTGACGCGGTTTGGCTTGCGGCGGCGGACACTGCCTCATATTACGCAGATTGTAGTGAGTTCGGAATTTGTAATTTCGAAACTGAGCTAAAAGGCTTAGTGCTATCGCAAACTTATACTTGTAGTCCAACAATTCGAATATTGTCCCAGAATATGACGCAAGAGCAACACGCGGCCGCATGTTCTAAAATGGGTTACGAAGAGGGTTACTTTCATCAGTCATTAGAAACTGGTGAACAGCCAGTAAAAGATGACCACAATACTCAGCTCCAAGTCAATATCTTCGATTCAAGCACCGATTATGGTAAGTACGCAGGGCCAATTTTCGATATTAGTACTGACAATGGCGGTATGTACTTGGAAGGCGATCCTTCCCAGCCGGGGAATATTCCCAACTTTATTGCTTATGAAGCCTCTTATGCGAACGCGGATCACTTTGTCTGGAACTTAGAGCACGAATACGTGCATTACTTAGATGGTCGATTTGATCTCTATGGAGGGTTTAGTCATCCAACTGAAAAAATAGTGTGGTGGAGTGAAGGCATTGCAGAGTATGTCGCTCAAGAAAATGACAACCAAGCAGCACTTGAGACGATTTTAGACGGCTCGACATATACCTTAAGTGAGATTTTCGAGACTACTTATGATGGGTTTGATGTCGATCGAATTTATCGTTGGGGGTACTTAGCTGTACGTTTTATGTTTGAAAATCATAAAGATGACGTAAACCAAATGCTGGTGGAAACACGCCAAGGGAATTGGAGCAATTACAAAGCAACGATCACCCAATGGGCGAATTTATATCAAAGTGAGTTTGAGCAGTGGCAGCAAGCCCTTGTCTCAAATGGTGCACCTAATGCAGTCATAACCGCAAACAACAAGGGGAAAGTCGGTGAAAGCATTACATTTAGCAGTGAAAACAGTACAGACCCAAACGGGAAGATCGTCAGCGTCTTATGGGACTTCGGTGATGGCTCGACAAGTACACAAACCAAGCCGACGCACCAATATGGGAGTGAAGGGGAGTATTCGGTCAGTCTAAGTGTGACAGACAGTGAAGGCTTGACGGCAACCGCCACTCATAGTGTTGTTATCTCAACGTTGGGCGGTAATGACACATTGCCACAAGACTGCGCGGTGCAAAGTAAAGTAAGCGGTGGGCGCCTAACAGCAGGAGAGCCTGTTTGCTTGGCAAATCAACAAACCATTTGGCTGAGCGTGCCAGCGGTGAATGAGAGCTCAAATCTGGCGATAACGACGGGGAACGGTATGGGCAACCTAAAGCTTGAATACAGTAACTCTGGTTGGCCGGATGGTGCTAATCTTCACGGGTGGTCAGATAATATTGGTAATGGAGAGTGTATTACGTTGTCAAATCAGAGTAACTACTGGGGCTACGTTAAAGTCTCTGGTGACTTTGAGAATGCCGCCATCGTCGTTGATTTTGATGCTCAGAAGTGTCGTCAGTAGGGCATTTTAACTGCATCATTTTAATTTAATTGATCGCCTCGCTAACATTGCGGGGCGTTTTTGTTTTTCACGCCGTTATCTCTATAAAAAACCAGCCCGAAGGCTGGCAAACAAGGAGTTTGAGATGAAAATGAAAACGTTATAAAGCTTGCTGATATCCTATTTCTCAATAAGTTGGGTTGTGCGTTGAAGCCAGTTTTTATCTTGCGTATCAAGAAAAGGGCTAAGTGCTTGATAGACTCGTGAATGGTAATGATTGAGCCAGTCTAGCTCTGCTTGATCTAGCATTGATAAATCAAGGGCGTTGGTCGCAATTGGAGCAAGAGTGATGGTCTCAAAACCGTAAAACGTGCCGAACTCATTTTGTTCTACTTCTACAACTTTAAGAATGTTCTCTATTCTTACCCCGTACTCACCTTCGCGATAAACGCCTGGCTCATTAGTAATGACCATACCCGGTTTTAGTTCAACCTCGTGGTGGCTTTGCGAGAAATTTTGTGGGCCTTCGTGAACATTCAAGCAAATGCCCACGCCGTGTCCAGTGCCGCACTTGTAATCAATACCATGTTGCCATAAGACGCCACGCGCCATGATATCAAGATTGGCACCCGTAGAGCCTTTCATGAATCGAGTCTGAGTCAGTCGGATGACCGCTTTGAGCACCAAGGTATAATCTTTGCGCTGCTTAATGGTCGGTGACCCGAAGTGGAAAGTACGGGTGATGTCTGTTGTCCCGCCAAGGTATTGGCCACCAGAATCGACGAGAAAGAAGTTGCTTTCATTGGCTGCCGCATTGCTTTCTTCATCGGCGGCATAATGCATTTTTGCCCCGTGAGCTGCGAAGCCTGCGATAGTGCGGAAACTGTCACTCACATAATGTCGGGTTTGACGGCGATAGTGATTCAGTTGTGCCTCAGCAGACAATTCTGTAACGAGTCCGCTTGGAACTTGCTCTTCGAGCCAGTTCATAAACCTTACGATTGCCACACCATCATCTGTTAATGCCTGTTCTAGGCTAGTTAGCTCGGTCGCATTTTTTATGGCCTTCATTGCCGTTACAGGGCAAGCCATTGGCTTTAGATTCACATTCCCTTCAATCGAACTCACCAATAAGCTGTCTGTGTGGGTCGGGTTAAAAGCGAGCGATAATCCCTCACATTGCTGATTCAAATACTGACTTACGTAGTTGTAATGGCGAATGTGTACACTCTGATCGGTCAGCGCTCTTTCAACGTCTTGAGGCAGTTTGGCTTTATCAATAAACAGTGTCGCAAGTGATTGCTCTACGACTAGATAGGCTTCAGAAACTGGGCAGTAATTCGTATCACCACCTCGAATATTCATTGTCCACATGACATCATCTAGCGTTGACACTAATAAGCTATCTACTTGGTTCTCGGTTAACCAAGAACGGATTCTCGCTAACTTATTTTCAGTGTCAACGCCAGCAAAAGCGGTGGGGTGCTCGAATACGGGTGCACTTGGGCGAGGTGGTCTTTCAAGCCAAATCGGTGTGAGTAAATCCAGGTCGAGAATGATCTTAATGTTTTTCGCTTCAAAGGTTTGTTTGAGGCCTTGATAAAAAGCGTAACTGATGGCGCGCCCGTCAACCGCGATAATACTGTTTTCTGGTAGCGTGGTAGCCAGCCATTTGGCAACTGTCGGCGTTTCTGGTTGTTTGGCTTTAAACAGTTCAAGTCCTGTGCCGTGTAACTGTTCTTCAGCTTGAATATAGTAACGACCATCAGTCCACAGGCCACCACCTTGTTGGGTAATGACGACATCGCCTGCTGAGCCGGTAAAACCTGAAATCCAGCTTCGCGCTAACCAATGATCCGCTGAGTATTCACTGTTATGTGGGTCATTGTTGGTCACGATATATGCAGACACGTTGTGAAAGGACATTGCCTCACGCAATAACGTAAGGCGTTGGTTTACTGAGTTAGTATTGTTCATTAAATGGTTCCTAAAGTCATATTTGAGCAATAGATATGATGCTGCTCCGAGCCTGTTTTTATTGGGTTCTGTTGCCCGCATACTTCTGTTGCTTCTGGGCATCGAGTACGAAAAACGCAACCGCTCGGTGGGTTAAGTGGAGAAGGAAGATCGCCGGGCAATAGTTGTATTTCACGGTCACGTGCTAATTGCGGATTAGCTATCGGGACAGCAGATAACAGTGCTTTGGTGTAGGGGTGTTGAGCATCATCAAATACTTGATCGTAACGTCCTACTTCCATAGGTTTACCAAGATACATCACCATAACGCGGTCGCTGATATGGCGCACCACGCTTAAGTCATGCGCAATCATCACCAGTGTTAACCCCATTTCTTGTTTAAGATCATCTAGAAGATTGATGACCTGAGCTTGTATGGAGACATCTAGTGCACTAACGGGTTCATCACACACGACCAAATCTGGATTGAGAATTAATGCTCTGGCAATGCCCACACGCTGGCATTGACCTCCGGAAAATTCATGTGGATAGCGGTTTCGCTGGCTCGCCAAGAGACCCACTTTATCCATCATAGCGATGACACGCTTTTCTACCTCTGCCCGTTTAAGCTTTGGCTCGTGGGTGAGCAGTGGTTCGGCGATGCATTCTGAGATGGTTAACCTCGGATTCAAACAAGCGGATGGGTCTTGAAACACCATCTGAAATTCTCTGCGTCGAGAGGAAAGCTCTTTTTTACTAAACCCGAGCATGTCTTGACCTTTCCAAGTCAACTCGCCATGTGTAGGTTCAATTAAGCGAAGTAAGGCGCGAGCAAGTGTTGATTTTCCGCAGCCTGATTCCCCCACAATGCCAAGTGTCTCACCTCGGTAAACATCTAAGTCGATACCATTGACCGCTTTCACGATTTTACGTCGACTTGGAATAAGATGACGTGAAACAGGAAAGTGGACGTTTAAATCACGAGCAGACATGAGGACTTCTTTTTTATTCATAACGCCTCCTTAAGCTTTTATTTGAATGGGAGTGATAACACTGGGTGCTTTAACGTGACAGGCAATGGACTGGCTCGTGTTTAATGGAGAAAACCGTGGGGTTTCGTATTGGCAACGCGTCTCTCGATGCTCGCACCGCTCTTTAAACGGACACCCTTGATGGTTAATCAACGCACTTGGTGGGTTACCTGGGATGGTTGGTAAACGCGGCATATCTTCAGTGATGGAAGGAATCGCCTTTAGCAGGCCTTGAGTGTAGGGGTGCGCAGGTTGAGCGAACAATGTCTCGGTATCTGATTGCTCCATTTTTTGACCACCATACATGACCAATACGCGATCACACATCTCGGCGACGACGCCCATATCGTGAGTGATCAGTAAAATAGCCGTATTGAACTCTTGTTGTAAGTCTCGTAATAGCGTCAAAATTTGAGCTTGAACGGTTACATCTAACGCGGTGGTTGGTTCGTCTGCAATTAACAACTCGGGCTTACACAACAAGGCCATCGCTATCATGATTCGCTGACGCATTCCGCCAGATAATTCGTGAGGGTATTGATTCATCCTAGTTTCGGGAGAGGGAATACGCACCGCATCCAACATGTGAATCGATTCAATTTTTGCTTGTTTTCGGGTCATTCCTTTATGAATCATGAGAACTTCACAAAGCTGTTTGCCAATTTTCATAAATGGGTTGAGTGACGTCATCGGATCTTGAAAGATCATTCCGATTTTCTCTGCACGGATGCGGTTGAGCTGCTTTTTAGACATCGCGAGTAAATCATCACCGTGGAACATTGCGCTTCCAGACACGGCGCCGTTATCCGCGGTTAACCCCATTAATGCGAAAACAGACTGGCTTTTTCCCGAACCTGATTCCCCAACAATCCCAAGAGTTTCGCCCGCTTTAATCGAGTAGGAGAGATTACTGACCGCTTGCACTTGCCCATCTGGCGTATCGAAGCGCACGTTCATGTTTTCAATAGATAGCATGGGTTTGTCCTTATCGGTCTTTCGGGTCAAGAGCATCACGCAAGCCATCGCCGATGAAGTTAAAACAAAAGAGGGTGGCAACTAAAAACAGAGAGGGAAAAAGCAGCATCCACAATGCAACG
The DNA here is from genome assembly GCF_015163535.1 of Vibrio sp. OPT46. Classification (NCBI taxonomy): domain Bacteria; kingdom Pseudomonadati; phylum Pseudomonadota; class Gammaproteobacteria; order Vibrionales; family Vibrionaceae; genus Vibrio; species Vibrio sp. OPT46. Next base: position 57,017 of record NZ_JADDYG010000141.1, read on the forward strand.
TCAATCGTTTTTGCGCCTTCGGAAATTAGGATTCCCCAGCTCGTGTCTGGTGGTTGAACACCAAGCCCTAAGAAGCTCAAAAACGATTCGAACATAATGAATCCTGGTACCATTAAGGAGGAATAAACCATCACGATCCCAAGCACATTAGGCAGAACATGGCGTCGGACAATTGTCAATTTAGAAACCCCAATAGAGTGTGCGGCTTCGATGAACTCTCGCTTTTTTAGACCGAAGGTGACACCACGTACAACACGGGCAATGCCCAGCCAAGATACCATTCCGATCACGATAAAAATCAGGTAGATGTTGTTGCCAAAAAGGGTAACAAACAGGATAACCATAAACATAAATGGCACCGAATCGAGCACCTCAATAATGCGCATCATTACGCTATCGACAACGCCGCCAAGATAGCCGGAAATACTTCCCCAAATCGTACCAATAACAACGGCGACTAAGGCGCCAACAAAACCTACCAAAATAGAGAGCCTGCCACCTTGCATCGTGCGAGCGAAGACATCTTGCCCGAGATCATCGGTACCAAAGTAATGGCCACTGCTCAGTGAAGGTTTCCCTAGCTCGTATGGATCGATGAGCACTTCCCAGTCAATTTCATCATGGCCAAAAGCGGCAAGAGAGGGGCCGAAAGTGATGCATAAGGTAATGAAAGCCAAAACATACACTGATGTCATCGCGGCTCTGTTTTTACGAAATCGAGTCCATGCATCCTGCCAAAGACTGCGACCTTCGACGGCTTCAATATTGTCGACGACTTGATCTTGAAGAGCTTGTGTATCCAGTTTTTTGATCGTTAACATACCGGACTCCTAAACGCGTATACGAGGGTCGATAATCGTATATAGCAAGTCGACCACAAGGTTAAAGAAGATAGTGAGTGAAGCGACAATCAGAGTAATGCCCATTACTAGGCCGTAGTCGCGGTTGAGAGCCCCAGACACAAAGTGTTGTCCCATGCCACCTGTACCAAAGAAAATGTCGATAATTACCGAGCCTGTCACGACAGACACAAACGCAGGGCCGAGCATCGCAACGACGGGAATCAGGGATGGTCGCAAAGCGTGATGGAATAAAATGTAGGTTGTGGACAAACCTTTGGCCTTTGCCGTTCGAATGTATGGTTGGTTGAGTGTTTCAATCATTGCGCCACGCATGACGCGTGCAATACTCGCAATGGAGCCAATCGCTAGGCTGAGCACGGGAAGAACAAGAAAAGCCAGCTTTCCTCCTTCCCAACCACCAGCAGGGAACCAGCCGAGCTGAATAGCGAAGAGCATGACTAAAACTGGAGCAAGCACGAAAGCCGGAACTACAACTCCAGTCATCGAAAGTGTCATCAGGCCGTAATCTAGGCGGCTATTTCGGTTCAATGCCGCAATGGTGCCAAGCAACATGCCAAGTGGAACGGAAATGCAAAAGGAGAGTACGCCTAATACTGCTGAAACTGGCCATGATTGTGCGACGAGCTGTGTAACACTGAAGTCTTGATAAACGAAGCTCGGACCGAGATCTCCTTGTATGAAATTACCAATGTAAATCCAAAACTGAGTAAGGAAGGGCTGGTCCAAATGGAATTTTGCTTCGATATTCGCACGTACCACCTCTGGCATAGGCCGTTCCATATCAAATGGCCCCCCTGGTGCAATGTGCATCAGCCAAAATGATACGAGTGCGATGAATAGAAGCGTGGGGATAGCGATAGCTAATCGCTTAACAATGTACCAAATCATGATCCATCATCCTTTGGTCATCCGAAATCACTTCGAACGGTTATGAATAAAAAATGGTCTGAGCTCAGGTTGCCTTCTCCACCGAGAGATATGAGGAACGGCAAGTAAACATTGAACTTGCCGACTCAGACCGAAAACATGCTTTTAGTGGGCTTTTACATAGACATTCTTGCGGTAGTACGACGACTCAGGGTTTGTCAGTTCGTAGCCGCCCACGTAAGGCTTGATGAGGTATTGATCGTTACCCGGACGATAAATAGGAATAATGGCCATGTCTTCAATCAGCATGCTTTCTGCTTGTAAATACAGTTCTGATGGGTTGCTCATGGTCTTTGAGCGAGCCATTAACTCGTCGTATTGCGGGTTGTTATAACGAGAATCGTTGTACTCGCCACTAGAAACGAAGATATCCAACCATGTAGAGGCTTCATTGTAGTCGGCCGTCCAGCCGCCGCGAGTAATGTCGGTCGGCTCTTTAAGTGCGTAGAACACTTTCGGTTCTAGCTGTTTTATCGTGACTTGCGCACCCAATCGGCTTTTCCACATGCCTGCCATGGTGGTTGCCATTTTTACGTCCATCGAGAAAGTTGGTACGGTAAACGTTAACTTAAGCGGATTGCTTTTATCGTATCCAGCTTCTGACAGTAATTGCTGCGCTTTTTCGATACGTTTATGGCGGTTCCAAGTTGCGAACTCAGGAGTGTGAGATTTAAAACCATCTGTTTGAGGTGGCACAAGGGTATACATTGGAACCCCACCGTTTCTCAAAATAGCACTCGTTAACAGTTGACGGTCAATGGCATATGAGAGGGCTTTACGAACCCGCACGTCTTTTGTTGGCCCTTGTTGAGTGTTGAGGTAATAGAATGTGGAGCCAAGAGACGCACTGGTGCTTGCCACTTCTTGTGGGCGTTGTTGAATTAACTTTTTCTTCTGAGCGGCAGGAATGGAAACCGCTTGGTCTATCTCACCAGCTAGGTAGCGGTTTAGCACTACGTTTGCATCACCAATTGGTAGCCAGGTGACTTTTTCCAGCACTACATTGCTTGCGTCCCAATAATGTGGATTTTTAACCATCACCAGTTTTTCGTTAACTTTCCATTCAGAGACAGTAAACGCACCATTTGTAACGATATGCTCAGGCTGGGTCCAACGGTTGCCATGTTTTTCAATGGTCGCTTTATGAACGGGGGCAAGCACTGGATGACTTAATAGTTTCGTAAAGAAGGGAATAGGCTCTTCGAGTGTTACCTGGAACGTTTTTTCATCCAGCGCCTTCACGCCCAAGGACTCGGGTGCGGCGTCGCCTTTCATAATGGCTTGCGAGTTTTCGATATTTGGAATGGCCGCAAACCAAGCGTAGGGTGAAGCAGTGCTTGGATTCAGTAAGCGTTGCCAGCTGTAGACAAAATCTTGTGCAGTGACCGTTTCGCCATTTGACCATTTTGCATCACGTAAGTGGAAGGTATAAACCGTATTGTTGTCATTGACTGACCAAGACTCAGCAACACCAGGAATGGTTTTACCTTGCTTATCTTGAATGACCAGACCTTCAAACAGGTCTCGACCGAGATTGAAAGCGGGCTCTGCGGCTTGCTTGGCTGGGTCAATAGAAGTAACTTCAGCCCCATTGTTTAGCGTAATTTCTTGTGTCTCATCGAGGGTCACACTTACGGGATACGGCGCGGCATAGCTTGATGTTGCCAGTATTGGACTCATCATCGACGCTAATAAAAGCAACTTAGGTAATTTCATCCTTGTCTCACTCTTTTCATCCTGAAAGATGCCAAAAATGTATATTGTATAAATTGTCTACACAATCGAGTTTTAACATTACTGTAACAGGGTGTCAGGTATTGAGCTGTCTGGTCTCAAAAAGTGAGCTAGGGGAATTTCTTTGAAGATCTGATATCAAGTTGGCATGACGGGAAGTAATTTTGCTTCGATACAAATTAAAATCCCCTTCAAGCACAGGCTAGAAGGGGAAGATAGTCAGTCTGCTCTTCAAAAGGCACGACGTTAACTGACTAGGAAATGTTTCACGAACTCAGTGATTTTGACCATATCACTTACCGCGATAAACTCTTCTGTCGTGTGTACTTTTGCCATGCCAGTTGAAAGATTGACCGTTGTGAGACCTTTCTTGTTAAAGTTGTTGGCATCGCTACCGCCGCCAGTGCCTTTTGTGAAGGCGTCAATTCCCAACTCTGAAAACGCTGCTTTTATAGCGTTTACGTGCGGGTGGTTTTCTTCAATAACAAAAGCGTCGTAGGCTCGGCTAGATTCAATGTCGACTTCTGCACCGTGTTTTTCACAGACAGACTCTAATGTTGAGATCATATGATTGACCTGAGCATCTAGTTTATCGCCATTCAGGGAGCGTGCTTCTGCCACGATTTTTAATTCAGGCATAACAATGTTTGTGGCCTGACCGCCATTCACTATACCGATGTTGGCTGTCGTTTCTTCGTCGATGCGAAGCAGCTTCATTTGGTTGATGGCATCTGCCGCCACCATGATCGCACTGATGCCTTCTTCTGGCGCAAGCCCTGCATGTGCTGGTCGACCTTTGATTGTTGCCACGATTTTTTGCTGGCCTGGGGCTGCGGTCACAATAGTGCCAATAGGGCCACCCGTATCTAACACGATTGCTTCCGTTGAAGTGACGTGTGACATATCGAAGTATTGTGAACCGAATAAACCGCCTTCTTCATACACGGTGAAAGCAAGTTCTAACGTTTTGTGCTCAAGGTTTTCCGCTTGAATACAACGAACGGCTTCCATGATGGCAGCAATACCAGATTTATCATCGCCACCAAGAATCGTATTGCCTTTTGAACGGATAACGCCGTCTTCGATGATTGGCTCAATGCCAATGCCCGGTGTGACTGTATCCATATGACAGCTCATTAGGATAGAGCCGTCTTTTTTGCCGTCTAAACGGGCGTACACGTTAAAGCCGTTAGAAATGTGCTTAGGTACTGGAAGCTTGTGCACGGTAAAGCCTAGGTCGCCTAGCTGCTCTGCCAGTGTTTCTGCAATTTGTTTTTCGTTTGTTGATTCGCTATCGATACGTACCAGTTGGCAAAAATGTTCAACTAAGCGTTCTTGATTGATGTGTGTCATTAGAAGTCTCTTTTTCTGATCGAGCGTGAAGCCTTGTGGCTCGGCTCGATAGGGAACAGAGCACCACTTATGGCACAGTTACTTTTAAATAAAACTGAGGTGAATCAATAAAGGGGTATCCATGACACGATTCTGACCGATGAGCCTTTCGAACTGTATGAAGCGTCACGAAACATTACTTTTGATGTTTTGCAGGATCAAATGAATAAATCGGATAGAGATAGGGTGCAATAGACTTTCCATCCCCTTTTGCTTTTTGAGCTACGTTGCCAAGATAAAATGCCAAAGTAACAACTTGTTTACATTTTATATGTTGGCGTAAAGCCGAAAACATCAATCTAATATATTGAAAATAAGCAGTTTATTTGATGTTTACGAAAGTGGATTCGACGCGCCTCCTGTATGTAACATATATTTTACAATTATGCGTAAAAATCGCCAAGGTAAAGATTTCTCCCCACGTATTCCAATTTCTCAAGACCTGCGCCAAGTTAGAAAAATAAGTCCAAACAAAAGCTACTGAGACAAGGAGAAAGTCATGGTTGATGCATATAACCCACTAGGAACAGACGGATTTGAGTTTGTTGAATATACCGCTGCTGACAACAAAGGCATTCAACAGCTTAAAGATCTGTTTATATCGTTAGGTTTTGCGGAAATTGCAAAGCATCGCTCAAAAGAAGCGTGGTTATATCGACAAGGTGACATTAGCTTTATTGTGAATGCGCAGCCGCATAGCCAAGCTGAGGGATTCGCCAAAGTTCACGGTCCGTCGGTTTGTGGCATGGCATTTCGTGTGAAAGACGCCACCGTTGCTCTGGCGCATGCGTTAGAGAATGGCGGTAAAGAATATAAAACGGAAATTGGGCCGATGGAGCTTAGCATTCCTGCTATTTATGGCATCGGTGAAAGCTTGCTTTATTTTGTCGACCGTTATGGAAAGCAGAGTATTTATGATGTCGATTTTCGTTTTTATGATGATGCTGATGAGCGTTTATCAAAAGCGAATGTTGGTCTTTACGAAATCGACCACTTAACGCACAACGTTAAGCAGGGCAACATGGATGTCTGGTCAGGTTTCTATGAGCGCATTGGTAACTTCCGCGAAATTCGTTATTTCGATATCGAAGGTAAGCTGACTGGTCTTGTCAGCCGTGCGATGACCGCACCTTGCGGCAAAATCCGAATTCCTATCAATGAGTCGTCAGATGATAAATCGCAGATTGAAGAGTTTATCCGTGAATACAATGGCGAAGGTATTCAACACATCGCATTGACCACAGACGACATCTACGAAACGGTCAAAACATTGCGTGAGCGCGGCATGGACTTTATGCCAACGCCAGATACTTACTACGAGAAAGTCGATCAGCGTGTTGAAGGCCATGGTGAAGATGTAAGCAAGCTTCGTGATTTGCAGATTCTTATTGATGGTGCGCCAACGAAAGATGGCATCTTGCTACAAATCTTTACTCAAACCGTTATCGGCCCTGTGTTCTTCGAAATCATCCAACGTAAAGGCAATGAAGGCTTTGGCGAGGGTAACTTTAAAGCGTTGTTTGAATCGATAGAAGAAGACCAAATTCGACGAGGAGTATTGAGCGATGCATAAATGGATCACATTCCCTCACCGGGAGGGAGTGTGCTCTAAACAAGCGCATGCTGACTTCCCGGAAGAGGCAATTTATGAACGTGAGGCAGGTCGAAGTGGCTTCTTCGGCCCCGCAACACATTTTCATCATCAACATGCCCCAACGGGGTGGTCTGAGTGGGAAGGCGAGCTACGTCCACGAGCATTTGATTTTAATCTAGTCGAGAAAGCCAGCCATATTACCCCTTGGGCAGTCCCGCATCTATTACACAACGCGAATTGTAAAGTTCGTGTTTGGCGTATGGATGAAAAAATGGACTTCTTGGTGAGAAACGCGGATGGCGACGAACTGCTATTCATCCACCAAGGTACGGCAGATCTCTACTGTGATTATGGTCATTTGAAAGTGAGTGAAGGGGATTATGTCATGATCCCGCGCTCAACGAGCTGGCGTTTAGAACCAAGCGAGCCGATGTTCATTCTGATGATTGAAAACACCGATGCGGCCTATACATTGCCCGAAAAAGGCATGGTTGGAAACCACGCGGTGTTTGATCCAGCGGTTTTAGAAACGCCGTCGATCAACGATCAGTTCCGTGCTCAATATTCTGAGAATCAAACACAGGTTCAGGTGAAACGCCACGATAAAGTCAGTGTTATCACTTACCCATTCAACCCGCTGGATGCGATTGGGTGGCATGGTGATTTGGCGGTAGTAAAAGTGAACTGGCGTGATATTCGTCCACTTATGTCACATCGTTACCATTTACCGCCTTCTGCACATACTACATTTGTAGGATCAGGATTTGTGGTGTGCACCTTCGTTCCTCGTCCAATTGAAAGTGATCCTGGAGCGCTCAAAGTACCGTTCTACCACAACAATGACGATTATGACGAAGTCTTGTTCTACCATGCAGGTGACTTCTTTAGTCGTGACAACATTGAAGCGGGTATGGTGACATTCCATCCAGCAGGTTTTACACATGGCCCTCACCCGAAAGCTTTCAAGGCAGGGCGAGAGCATAAGAAGACTTTTGCCGACGAAGTCGCGGTCATGATTGATACGCGTCACGCACTTCAGTTTTCGGATGAGCTGGAAAAAGTAGAAAACAAAGAATACGTCTATAGCTGGCAAGAGAAGTAAGAGGCAAGGATGAAATTAGCAACCAAGAAAAATGGCACTCGTGACGGTTTGTTGATGGTCGTGAGCAAAGACTTAACGCGCTGCGTACCTGCGACAGAAATTTTCCACCCTATGAACTTAGCACCGACGATGCAGGTGGCGCTTGATAACTGGGATACGCTAGCACCACAACTGGAAGAGCTATACGTTGCACTGAACAATGGCACGGTTGCAGGGTATGAAGAGTTTGAAGCGCACTACTGTGAGTCGCCGCTTCCTCGCGCTTATCAGTGGGCTGATGGCAGTGCTTACGTAAACCACGTTGAGTTGGTTCGAAAAGCTCGCGGCGCTGAAATGCCAGAGAGTTTTTGGACGGACCCGTTGATGTACCAAGGAGGCTCTGATGCCTTTATTGGACCTTGTGACAACATCGAGTTTGCGAGTGATGAATGGGGTATTGATTTCGAAGGTGAAGTTGCTGTGGTAACTGGTGACGTACCAATGGGCGCGAGTGTTGCAGAGGCTCAGGAGTCGATTCGTTTGATCATGCTGGTGAATGATGTCTCACTGCGTGGGCTAATTCCCGCAGAATTAGCTAAAGGGTTTGGTTTTTTCCAATCTAAACCTTCTTCTGCGTTTTCTCCTGTGGCAGTAACACCAGACGAACTAGGCGATGCGTGGTACGAAAACAAAGTGCATTTACCATTGGTCTCGACCTACAACCACAAGCCGTTTGGTCGCCCGAATGCAGGTATCGATATGACGTTTGATTTCGCAGACTTAATTATTCACGCGACTAAAACGCGCCCGCTATCTGCTGGGGCGATTATAGGCTCAGGTACGGTATCCAACAAGCAGGGAACGGAACATGGCACTTCTATTGAAGAAGGTGGCGTTGGCTATTCATGTATCGCGGAAGTTCGCATGATTGAAACCATTCGTGATGGTAAGCCGTCGACTAACTTCATGTCGTTTGGAGATTCAATCAGATTGGAAATGTTCGATGCGGATGGCAACAACATATTCGGCTCGATTGACCAACAAGTTAGCCAATATCTCAAGCACTAACAATGCTGGTTGGGAGACGATATGAGCGATAGCATGATTTTATACGGATACTGGCGATCATCGGCGGCGTATCGTGTGCGTATTTGCTTGAATCTTAAAGAGTTATCGTATGATTCAAAATCGGTACACTTGGTGCGCAATGGTGGCGAACAACACAGTGACGAGTACCATGAGTTAAACGCTTCTGAACTGGTTCCTTTGCTGGTGGATGGGGAGGTTCAGTTAACCCAGTCACTGGCGATCATTCAATACTTAGAAGAACACTACCCGGATGTCACTGTGATCCCCGAGCAAACGCCGCTTCGATACCAAGCGCTAGCTTTGGCTCAGGATATTGCAATGGAGATTCATCCCCTGAATAACTTAAGAGTTCTACAGTATTTAGAGGGGGAGCTAGCTTGCGAACCAGAGCGCAAAGTCGCTTGGATTCATCACTGGATCCACAAAGGTTTTACAGCATTAGAAGAGAAACTTCAGAAGCATCGTAAACTAAATGGTGATTGCAAGTTTAGCCTGACAAGCTCGCCATCTATTGTCGATATTTGTCTGGTACCACAATTTTATAACGCACAACGCTTTGGTGTAGATACCTCTCTTTATCCAACCATTAACGCTGTTGTGCAGTCATGCAATCAACTGCCAGCTTTTATTGATGCGATGCCAGAGAATCAGCCAGACGCTAATAGTTGATTCTTAGCATACATAATGTATTAACAAAATTTAAACGAGCCAATCCAAGTGTGTGATTGGCTCGTTTTTATTGGTGAGCAAAATTTTCTGTTTCTCGCTATCGTCGTGGCGCCTCAAAATTGCGAGGTTTTGTTGCTCTGCATAACATTTCCATTTACGCTTTGAGCAACGAGTTGTTTTGGATGCACTTTATTTATGACCAACATTTTTATCATTGTTGTTCTTCTGGTTTTATTCTTCTTTGTTATTCAAAAGTACGTGATTAAGCACGATGACACGCGTGATTATCCTTATCGCTCGAAAGGCCCTCTGCTCAGAGGTCAAGAGGGTGCGTTCTATAATGCGTTAAGAGCGGCGGTAGGGGAGCATGCCGTAGTATTCGCGAAAGTAAACATGTCCAGTTTGGTTACGCCAAAAGAAATCAAAAATAAGAAGCAGTTTTTTGTCGCGAACAACCGTATATCTCGAAGCTATTTTGATTACGTTATTTGTGACCCAAGGACACTAGAGCCGCGCGTTATCGTTGAATTGGATAATGGGCAGGAGCTAAACAAGGGTAAGATAGAAAGACAAAAGTTATTGATTCATGTTTGTAAGACGGCCAACCTGCCTTTAATTGGCGCTTCGATAAAGCACAGTTATCAAGTTGGGCGATTACGTCGTTTGCTTGCGGCACACATTGATTTGATTGAGCCCGATAAAGAAGTGCGTTTTTGTAAAAAATGCGGCAGTCCGATGATCATTAAAACCGCAAGCCAAGGTGAGTTCAAAGGGAGACGTTTCTTTACTTGTAGCCGTCAGCCGAATTGTACATACACCGAAAATTATAACGTTGTGTTTGAGGCGGACGACTAAACACGACAATTAACCAGCAGAAACAAGGGGCTTTGATTAGAGATGATCAAAGCCTTTTTTGTATCAGTCATCAAGGCAGGGCCTATACTTTGAAAAAGAGGGCAGAATAGGGCAGCCATATGCGATACGGATGGATTTTATCGGCGTTGTTCATCGCATCGAATGTTAGTGCGATACCTAATTTGAAACCACTGGAGTGTGAATTGACAGAGACACCCCAAGATCATTTCTTGTTTTACCGAGAGCAAATGGTTTACCACAGTGAGCAGTTTGTCATATTTCAAAACTTCAAAGGCAGGGTGAGCACTCAAGTAGACGTCAAAACAGGAGAGTTGATCCGTACAACCTATATCGGCGAACCATTTAAACCTAAATATCAGATTTTGTTCGGCACTTGCCCTAAGGTATCGCAAACCTTACAGATTTGGATGCTCAGTGAAGTGCCTTACGACAATTAAGTGAGATAATAAAAGTTATATAGATCACACTTTTAAACCCTGCAGGCTCAGTCCTTGTCGATAAAATCATCTGAAAACGCGTGTTGAGTTTACATTTTCGCCAAACGGTTCAAAGTTGGTAAATTTGTGCTTGCACCGTCGTTCGCTTATAGCTAATATCCTCGTCGTTCCAGAGAAATGCGTCCGTAGCTCAGCTGGTTAGAGTATCGCCTTGACATGGCGGGGGTCGGTGGTTCGAGTCCACTCGGACGCACCATTCTGAATTGAATGGTTAGGAACATAAAAATTTGGGTCCGTAGCTCAGTTGGTTAGAGTACTACCTTGACATGGTAGGGGTCGGCGATTCGAGTTCGCCCGGACCCACCAAATTTTAGAAAAGCCCACCTTTTGGTGGGCTTTTTTGTGTCTGTAATTCATTAATACTCAAATAAAACTACTTCTTTTCTTGTCCTTGTTTTTGCTCTGCGTTAGCCCCTTGTTAAAGATAAAAGCGCACTACCTGATCCGCAACACAACCTCAAAACCCTAAATGCCAATGCATAAGGTGCATACGCTTCAAACCCACTAGAGCCGTCTATAAATTGTGTTGCGTGCCACTTGCTGTGGCACTAGAGACACTGACTACTAATCTAAATTATCTGGCGTGTGAAGATTAGTGCCGCATATTGTACATTTGTAGTCACCAGTCGCTTCGCCTTCCATTAATGAGCCAATTATTGCTGCAAATAGACCAGAGAAGAAACCTTTAGCTTTTTTCTCGGTCTTTTCCTGTGCTTTAGAGAAGCTTTCGTACCGATGTAGCGTTACTTCTTTACAATTACAGCAAAACGCTCTTGTCTCTTCAGAACCGTACATTTTTACCAATTGATTTACTCCCTGTAAGTTAATTTCCCCAAGTGGCGTTATGTTCAAGGGTAAGTCACACAAGACTGGTGTGTGACTTACCCTAAACACTAAAACTAACGTAATGTAAAACACCACATGTTATGAATGATTATTTAACGCCTTGTTATCCGAGCTTGCTAACTCTGCTGATTGAATAGTTGTGGCAATAAGCTCTTCAAATAGCTCTAATTGCCCAGCAGGTATCAATTGATTTTGTATAGCTTTTCGTTTGTTTGAGTCAAATAGCCGTTCTGTTAACCAACCAATTAGATACATCAGTGAAAGACAGCCACCGGCCGTCGCTACATTACCGTCTATCACGAGAGGCAGATCCTGAACATCTCCTCCCATACTTTGTAGAACAGCCTTTGCATCTGGGTTTGTTGTTAATCGCTTGCCTTCTAGTAAACCGAGTTCATGGAGGATGAATGATCCCGCACAAATCGAACCTATTAGCTGCCTATTTGGATCAAGATTCAACGCTGACATAAATTCAGCATCTTTTAAAGCGGCTGGAATACCCCGTTTGCCGCTTGTAATAAGAACGACATCTTGATTCGTCACCTCAGAAAGGTGTCCGTCTGTTTTAACTTTCATACCGAGGTGGGAATGATGTTCAGATTTAGTTCCAAGTATACTTACTGTCCAACTGTCGGTTGTGCGCCCTAGCAAGTCATACATAAGAAAGAAATCGACATCCGTGAAATCATCAAATAAAACAACGCCGATTTTATACATAACATTTATCCTTTTGGACTTACTCGTAAGTCGCAAAATGTGTAGTAGGAGGGGAGGGGCATTCAATACGCAAGCTTCTGCTGAGCACCTTAAACACCAAAGGCGGTGCAAACTAACAATGCCATGTGTACCAAATCCCTATTATAAAACTTTGTTATGTTTGTTTTATGAGCCCGCCCAGAAAAACTCAACCCTAATACCACTTGGGTCGTAACACATTAAATGTTTTGCGGGTCCTGTTTTAACAAGCTCGGGACCAAACTCAATTTCGATTCCCGACGCCATAAATTGATCACGCAACTCATAGAGTTGCTTCTCAGTCTCTACGAGTAAAGCTAAGTGATGCAAACCAATATTCGTTTTTCTGTCAAATGGAGTGGCGGCATCAGCCTTAGCCGCCCATAGTGTAAGCATGATATGCCCATCACTCACAAATATTGCCGGGTAGCCTGGATTTCTTTTTACTTCACTCCAACCTAATTGTTCAGTGAAAAACTTCGCGCTTGCTTCTAGGTTAGATACGGTTAAACCTACGTGGTGTATGCCTTTTGTTAACACAGTCACTTTGTTTCCTTACTCGTTTTAATGGCTATCAAACAAAGATAACTCGATAAAAAGTAAGCATCAATACACATATATTGATTAACTTCGTCAATCTATTCGAATACGGTAATCCAACTGGAAACATAACATTGTAAACAAGAAACCCAATCTTGAACTAAAAATTAAACTTAGAGTTCATTCTTAAGTACTGTATTAATCAAATACATTAATAGCCATAATATTTAAGCCAGCCTATAGGGCATATCATTCCATTAAAGGTTTGAATGTTCTTATCCAAGCTAACGTCTTCCAATTTGTAACAGTGAACAACATTACTAGTCGAAGTAGATGCTGGTGTTGAATACGTTACAGGTTTAGAAGCGTTTGCTTTATGTATTTCATGTGCTCGCTGCTGGTCTATCGCCACTTGATTCTTATGATTGTTAACTTCTCGCAATCCAGATTCTAGGGGTAGGTGCCAATCCTTACATGTTGTTCCTAAACCATCATT
>NZ_JADDYG010000141.1:70365-75765 GCF_015163535.1 Vibrio sp. OPT46
CCTGTATTAATCAAATACATTAATAGCCATAATATTTAAGCCAGCCTATAGGGCATATCATTCCATTAAAGGTTTGAATGTTCTTATTCAAGCTAACGTCTTCCAATTTGTAACAGTGAACAACATTACTAGTCGAAGTAGATGCTGGTGTTGAATACGTCACAGGTTTAGAAGCGTTTGCTTTATGTATTTCATGTGCTCGCTGTTGGTCTATCGCCACTTGATTCTTATGATTGTTAACTTCTCGCAATCCAGATTCTAGGGGTAGGTGCCAATCCTTACATGTTGTTCCTAAACCATCATTCTGAGACTGATATTCTGATAACGCTACACGAGCTTCATTTACAGACTGATCGATATCGGACTGATCGACTAGCCAAGTAGAAAAAGAATAGTTAATGGCCTCTCGATAGGTTTGATAATACGTTTTCAGGTATAGGCTGTAGCTGGCTTTGCGTAGACTGGCAAGCGGTTAGAAGAAAAGGGACAGGGAGTAGTTTTAGAAAAAATTTTTGGTTCATTTTAATCTTAAAATTAATGCAATCTTTTTCATTATCATAATACAGGACGATTGAAGAAAGTAGCATTTCTATCAGTAAGGGAATGTGGCTAACGCACTGATAAGGTGTGAGCAAAGTGATATCAAAGCCCTCAACACACCTTAACTACGAATACTACCGCATAACAAAGATGCTATGCGGTAGCGGTAGTATTCAGGCTTGAACAGTTTGTCGCACGTTGCTCTCGCCTGACAGCACGGAAATTCTCTCAAAATCTCGACTCGGGAAGTCAGGATCTACGTACACAAACATACGACTTATCATTTTTCCTTCAAACTCAAATACACTACAAAAACGCCCTGTGGAAACTTTGTTGTCCGGCCAAGAGGTACCATCACTCATTACGCCGCCTTCCTGTCCTTCAACAATCACCTTGTTTCCAGCAGTCGTTATTTGAAAGCCGTCTATGTCGTGCCAGATACTAATCAACGAGCTACCAATCCTATTGCCAAACTCCACTAAGGCACTCTTTCCTTTCGCTTGCCCAAATTTAGGAAAGAAAAAATCAACATCCTCTGAGAATAGATCCAGATAGCTAGGATCACCGGCATCTATTTTCTCGAAATACTTAACTACTAGCCCAACTAAATCGTCTTTTTCCATACTTATTTCACACCCATATAAGCTTTACGCATAACCTGAACGCTTGCATCTTAAACACAGAGTACATTTAAACTGAAATTGCCAAGAGTTGCGAATCTTATTGAAGTGCTTTGTTAGATGTAATCCGTTTAGCCTACGTATACACCATTGAAGTACTCGACGCGTTCTAACGTCATTCTTAACTTACATTCTTCAATCTGGACACCTTGCCAGGGTGAGGGCGTAGAAGACAGGCCCGTAAACTCACATTCGGCGTCTCTGTATTTTAGCCAAGCTCTTTGGGCCTTTCGAAATGGCTCTACCAGTTCGGTCTGAGACCATGTTTCCCTTAGTGCTTTTTCTTCCTCACCTATTCTAGCGATTGCTTCCTTGTAACTTTCGTTAAGCTCTTTATCTGCAGATTCCATTTTCTTTTCTACACACTGATAACCAGCCATAACGCCACCGCCTTTTACTTTGCAGGGGTCTTCAACATCATCAGAGGCCAAGCAAGGTAAAGAAACCAACGCAAATATCATAAGTAATTTGTTCAAAATTGCCTCCAAGCTCCGAGTGCTTGTTAAACCGTTATCAGCTATTTTTCCTTTTTAATCATGCAGCTTTTTGTCTGTGCCTTCAAAGATAAAATAGAAGGTTAGTGATTCTAGTGCCTAAACAGAAGGTCAAAGAAGATTGATACACGGGTTAAATGACGCCGTAATCTGAGTTATTTTTAGTGGGCGTTTTGTGTCAATCTTTTCTGTGGAATCATTAGTTTGATGGCGTCTGAGGATGTTAAGATGACTCCCATTGAATTTATTATCGCCCTGAAACACCTAGGTTGAATTAAGTGGTGACTATTCCCCTCCAATCATGGAGTTGATTCAAAGGTAGGGCGATAAATGTTGCGATTCGTAATAAAAATTTATGCCAAGTGCAGTTCGCTATCGCGGCTTATATTGAGTTGGGCAATAACCTCTAATGATGTCTGAGTTTCGTAGCTTGTTGTGTTTTGTATTGCGCCCCGAAACCCTTTTACGCCACAATTTAAAGCTACTTGATTTGAGCCTGCTACGCATAAACTGAATCACGTCGGATTCATTCAAACCAAATTGAAATTCGATAGCCTCAAATGGGGTGCGGTCTTCCCATGCCATTTCTATTATTCTTGACTCAGTTTCCGAGGTCAGTTTCATTTCAAATAACCTATTTTAGAAAAGAGATTTCTACGACGGAAATTGAGTCTTGGTTCAAATGTTCTTATATGCGTGCTTAGTGTTTAGCGACTTAACACCTACAAAAACTTCTCAATGAGGACTTCGTCTACGTATTTCCCACGAACTTTTGCATGCTTCTTCGCGGTCCCTACGATTTCGAAGCCTTGTTTGAGATAGGCTGATAACGCTCGCTCATTATCGCCGCGAACGTACGCAAATAGTTTTTCGTAACCCTTTTGTTTGGCTACTTCGAATGTCGATTTGAAAAGCTGTTTAGACACACCTTGGCCACGAGCACCGTCACTAACAAACGTACCAATTATGCCAACATGGTCAAAAGCTTTTGTATATTGTGCAAATGGCTCGATATTTTGGAAACCTATGACTTGTGAGCTATTTTCGGATAAAGCGACTGTAAACACGCCCCGTTCTGGGAAATGAGTAATGAACTCTTTTTCTTCTTCAGGTGTGAAAGGCGTATCTAATACAGTGTATAGACCTTCAATAATGATGGGGTTGAGGACGTTTGTAATGCCTTCAGCATCACCTAAAGTTACCTGACGTACAATTAAATTCATGCCACTTATCTCCTATTAAAATTAGGGCTGTTTTGTACATGAGTTGGAGACTTGCGGCAACAAGTAACGTCATTAAGTCGTAAAGAATATACCTATTACACTTAAACGGCGGTTAATAGTGCTGATTGTTACTTTAGTATTTCTGATATATCACTTTTTAAGTGACGGCTTAACTTCTACAGAATATTTCCACATCACGACCCCGTTTTCTACAAGATCATAACTCGCGCTTTGACCCTCGGAGTTGAGTACAAATACCGGCATTTCCATCCTTGACGTAGCGCCATCTCGGTTGCATGACATGGTAGCTTCAAGCTGTATGCTATTTTTGCTCGGTTCTGAAAGGGTTCCTAAGTACGTGCAGCCGTCGACAAAACTGGTTTTGCTTTTTCCTTTAGAGGATATTTCAAAAGTCGGAAAAATGAATGTTGATTGAGGCTCTGTTACTACCACATTTACTTGATAGTTCGTCGCTGAAAAAGCATTGAAATGAGCTCCAAGCATAAGTAAGAACAAGATTTTTGATTTCATAAACTCTTCTTTATTTCGATATTACTAGTTTGGTTACGGCGCTATTAAGGTGACCACTTAATCTAAAACTTTACTGCGTAAGCATTAAAAAGGATACAAAGGTAGAGTAGTTGAATATGGTTAATCGGCCGTAAATAGTTTTATTAAGCGATCTTACATACCTAAAAGAGGTAAGTTCTTTCGCTTTTGATAGGTTAATGCTAATTCTAAACAGCTCTTGATTGAAGCTTCTGGCAAAGGAGCTGATAAAGATAGAATTATTGCTCGATTACCCTGAAACTCAAGTGAGTCACTATACAGTTCGCGGAATGTGTCGACGAGCTTAGTTTGGCAATTAAAGAACAGATAATAACGACTAGGCGTTTTCTGTTTCCAATCCATCCTTACCGGGCTACCTGTTTTCACACTGTAGCTTGGCTCTCCCCATTTTAGAGATTCTTCAACTTCCCCCAGTTTTAATTCAGAAGCGATAGTTAAGACGATATTTCGTAGCTCTTCTATCCGAATACGCACATGTTTTGGATACTCATCAAATCTTGCCTTCACTGCATGGTTCATTGGTATCTCCTATAAATAGCGCTGTTTTGGGGTGAAGCCCAAGCGTACTTTGGCTATGTAGCAATTACGTCATAATGTTATTAATCAATAAATCTAGCACATAGCCAAAATACTAAGCGTAAGGGTTTCCCTCGGTTACGTTTAGGATGCTCTGGGTGAAAACATGATGATTGACATGCCAAGCATAGCGACAGAAACCCCCACTATGTCCCAGAGCGTTGGTCGAACGCCGTCGATACACCACAACCATAGAATTGCGACAAAAATATAGACACCACCGTAAGCAGCATAAACTCTGCCAGTAGCGGTAGGATGTAAAGATAGAAGCCAAGCAAACATAGCAAGGCATAGCGCTGCCGGTACCAAAAGCCAAACTGACTTATCTTCCTTTAACCAGAGATAAGGTAAGTAGCAGCCTAATATTTCTGCAATGGCGGTTATAAAGAAAAGCCCAATGGTTTTGACTTCAGTCACTTAAACATTCCTATCTTTATCTACAAATATATGATGCTGGTTAAATGGGCAATTGCTCGGCTCATTACATTTCGCCCAGCTTAATCTTGGATTGAGCCTCACTCACGGTTTGTTTACCGAATAACAAATCCATCATCGAAATGATTCGTTTGTTGTCTTTACCCCATTTATCTGGATTCGCGCTGTTTGGTGCTTTAAATTCAACTTGTCCTACTTTTTCGTTATTTTTGTAGGCTTTGATCTGAGCATCAGCGATAAATGTTCTAAAATCCCAGCTCCAGCGTGATACGTAAGTAAGTGTCAGCTCAGAGCTAACAGGAGGAGTGCCGTCGCTTACGACTGTGCATTTATGGGCGGTATCCAAACACCAGTCTTGCATCGAATCTAAGAAAACATCTCGCGTGGCGTTGTCTTTTACGATGGTGATTTCCTTGCTCTGATTTTCTTTCGAGATTGTTTCTACCGTATACTTTGGTGCCGCACATGCGGCTAATAGAATAGGCAAGCTTAGAATGATGAGTTTTTTGTGCATCTTATGTCTCTTTTTTAAATTTATATATTCAAACAACTTCAAGATACTGAGTTCAACGAGAATAACTAACAAGCATGGCAACAGTTATTAACAAAACCTTTAGAGTCGAAGGGTTTGTTTCGGGAGTATGCCAATGTCTCGAAGCAAAATAATTAGTAAGAGATTGCTATAGCGTTATGTTAACTCTTGAACTTATGTCCGTATCAATGTTCAGAATTCTTCGCATTGAAGTTTTTGAAGTGCAATTCTAACGGAATTTTAAATTGCTGCATAATGCTCAATTAAGAGGAATAGGGGAGCTTATCGTTAAACATAACGTGTAGTTCTGTAAATTGCCCCCTAAGACTAAGCTAAAAGGGCCTAATGTT